>JAYVIT010000107.1:0-6042 GCA_043769965.1 Saprospiraceae bacterium | reverse complement strand
CTTAGGCATTTTGGCTGTACTTTCTGCAAAGAAGCATTGATAGAATTATCAAACTTGCGTGATTCTGAAAAATTAAAAAATGCAGAGTTGATTCTCGTTCATATGTCTTCCGAAGATATTGCGGCAAAGTATTTTGAAAAATACAAACTCGAGCTTGTACCCCGCGTTTCTGATCCCGAATGCAAATACTATACTCATTTTGGTTTATTGAAAGGTACATTTAATCAATTGTTTGGATTTCGAAGTTGGATCCGAGGTATTGAGGCTGGAATTATAAGAGGATACGGTTTTGGCAAACAAATTGGCGATGGATTTCAAATGCCCGGCGTATTTCTAATCTCAAAAGGCAAAATACTTTCCGAATATAAACACAAATACGCTTCTGATAAGCCAGACTATTTAAAATTGGTTAATTGCGTATCCTGGCAATAAGTTATCAAACAGTATTCGTTATCGTCAAATGAAAATTTCAGTACTCATTTTTAGCTTTTGTTTTGCATCATTGAATTCAGGTACTCAAACCATTTCAAGCGCTGAAGACAGTTTGCGGTTTTTTGGAGATGCTATGTTTTCATTAAAACTACCAATCAACAAATCATACGCTGAATCCCGATTTCTTGAACTTGCAAACAGACTTGTACAAAATAATAAAGACAGCAACCTTTTAAAATTTCACCCATCGTTCATTATAACTGGATCGAATGACCAATCCGTAAAAATCATTTCCTGGCAAATCGAAAGTGACTTTACTGATTATCATTATTGCGCCTACTTTTTTATAAAAGATTTAAAACCGGTATTTCTTAAGTCCATTAATAGAAATTTGGATAGAATAAATTATGAGACTTTTAATCAGGAGAATTGGTATGGCGCCATGTATTATCATTTCTTGCCTGAAACCATTAATGGATATTACACAATACTCGGTTACCGGTTTTCAAAAGAAGGTTATAAATACAGAATTATCGATTTATTAAAAATACACAACGGAATGGTAGAATTTGGTAGTCCATTATTTAAAAGTGTCAGTGAAGATGGAAATGAAGATTTTCTTTATCGCAAAATCATCAGTTATTCGCCATCTGCAAATATTATTGTAAAATATGATGAAGAATCAAAAATGATAATGTACGACCATGTGGAACGCTTTATTGATCCCAAATCTGGGGAAGTTCTTCGGGTGCCAGATGGAACGTTTGAAGCTTTTGAATTAAAAAATAATTATTGGAATTACATTCCATATCACAAATTGCAAAATCTGGAAACACCACCAAGAGAAAAACCCGTGCTCGACAATCGAAAAAAAGATTTATTCGGCAGAGAAAAACGAAATTAAACCTTTTCGTTTTCATCGATTTTGGAAATCCGTATAAATGATTTAGTTTGCTCACTAATTTTAGCTACTTCGGATCGCATAATTCCAGGTATCCAAAGTGCATTATTTTCAGAAAATAAAATATAGATAGATTTTTTTTTAAAATTTGAAATCTTACTGTTCGTTAATACATCTTGTATTTTTTTTGACTTGCCATTCATTCCCAATGGTTGTATCGTATCACCTGGCGCCCATTTTCTAAGTATTAAGGGCCATTTTATTAAATCAGAATCAATAAGTGCTTCCTCCATTTTAAACGGCAGTTCGATCGAAGTTTCTTTTTTTGCTTCTAAGTTCCAGATGTAATTCTCTTTACTCAATCTTAATTCTCCTTGAATATCGTTCAAAGAAAAATGTTCCAGATTTTGCTTGGTGTTTACCTTCCGAATGAAAATAGTATTTCTGTCAATCAATAATTCATGTTCATTTTTATCGGTAAAGAGTTTACCGGATTTTGAATAATTCATTTTGATTTTCTGAATTGTCTCAGAATGGAATCCAAGATCTACCAATAATTGACTTAAAAAATAGAATTTTTCAATTTTTGGTTTGATTATTTCAAATTCATCATCCTTTTCTTTCACATTTGAAATTCGCCATTCCCTATACATCACTTCAATAAAGGCATTGGCTTCAGCAAGATGATGTATACTTCGAATGCACATTTCATAAAAAGCAGGGATCCGGTTATTAATAATAAGGATCACTTCATTTCTGAAAAAATTTCTTAAATAATGAATCGCACTATTTGATAGATCCTCTCTATATGGTACATTATTGCGAATGGCATATTCATAGATTTCTTTTTTAGAAACACCAAGGAATGGCCTGAGGATCTCACCGCTTTGATCCTGAATTCCCTTGAGTCCTCTTATACCTGCTCCTCTTGACAAGTTAAGAAAAAATGTTTCTATCAGATCGTTCCCGTGATGAGCTGTAAGTATATATTTACAATTCGCACTTCCCTTAACTTCATTAAAAAAATCGTATCGCAATTTTCTGGCTTCTTCTTGAATATTTTTAGTATTCAATAAAGTACAGGATTTAAAAACTGAAGAAATATTATTTTCACTACTCCAATCCCTCACTAATTTTTCATCTAAATCAGACTCCATCCCACGCAAATGGTAGTTACAATGAGCCATAATTAGAGTATAACCTTCCTTTAATAGCAAATGACACAAAACCATTGAATCCATACCACCGCTCACTCCAACAAGGAGTAAATCCTTTTTGGAAAACAATTCTTGTTTTTGAATAACTTTGCGGAGTAATTCAATCATAAAATTATTAAAATGAGGCTACTATTCATTTTCTTACTTTCCATTAGTTTAATAACCTGTAAAAATAAGGAGAAGATCGACTCCAATTCAGATCAGAATGCTTCAGAACCCAAATTAGAGGAAGTAAAAATGCCAGCCCCGGCAATGGGTAAATTGGATGAAGCATTCATTAAATTATCCGATGCACAAAAAGACATATCTGAAATCGAAAATAAAATCTGGCACTACAGTTTCGCATTATCATTAAAGGAATCAGCGCCCAAAGATAACATCTACAAAGGCCAATGGCTGGACATACTTCCAAAAGGACATTATAAGAAAGGACTTTATGAAGAGACCACTGAGATGGGCAGGTATATTTATGATGATAAAACCTCATTGCTTGAACTGCGATCCACATCTGATACTTCTACGGAATGGAAAGTAAAAGTGGATCCTGCAACAATGATACTTATCGGCACTGCAAAATATGGAAATAACCCTTGGCAAATCAAGCTTAGCAGAAGGGATTCACTACCTAATAAATAATAAAGGGAGGCAGATACTATCTGATTTTTTCCTTATTCAACCACTGCCTATACAATTTTGCATTTTGATAATGTCCCTCTAAGGTTTTTGCAAATGCATGACTTCCATCATATCCAGGTTTTGCACAAAAGAAAAGGTAGTCATGTTTTTGTGCATTCAAAACAGAATCGATAGTACTTACTTCCGGCATCCAAATAGGGCCCGGCGGCAAACCGTCAACCAGGTATGTATTATAAGGGGACTCAATCCTAAGATGCTCATGTAAAACTCGTTGAATACCTCTTAAGCCTAATGCATAAACAACGGTTGGATCAGCTTGCAATTTCATTCCTGAATTCAATCGATTAATATACACTTCTGAAATTAATGGTTTTTCGGATTCCAATATAGTTTCTTTGTCGACTATTGATGCGATGGTATAAATATCTTTTGTAGAAAGTAATTTTTGAATTGCCTTTACTTTCCTGTTTTCTTTATTCCAAAATGATGCATTTTCCTGAATCATTCTTTGCAAAAACCGATCTGATGAAATAGTCCAATACATCTCGTAAGTATTTGGGATAAACAAACTCAGAATACTTTCAGATGTATAATTGATTTCATTGAGCACAGTACTGTCTGTCAATAAATTTACGAATTCAATGGAATCAAGAAGCAATACATCTCCAAGCTTTGCTGATAGTTGGAAGATATCTCTTACATTGTTAATGGTAACTTTAACTGGATCTTGTACACCTCGTTTTAGTTTATTAATTATTGCGAAATTGTTTGTACCTGGCTTGAAAACATATCTTCCGGGCCTGAGTTTCTTTAGATTCATTATCCTTGACAACTGAATAAACGAAGTGGTGTCGAATAACAAACTATCCAACTTCATCCCTAAATTAATTTCAGTTTCATTTGGATAAACAAAGAGTTCATAGACAGGTCTTTCTTTTCTCAAATTACTTTTAAATGCCGCATAATAACTTAGCAGAGCAATTATTCCAAAAAGAATAGATAGAAGTACAAGTGAATAAATGGCAATTTTACGAATACTCATCAATACTGCTCTGATTCACTAGGAAAATTTTGACTCTTTACGTCTTTTGTATAATTGATGACAGCAGTTGCAATGATTTCTGCTAAGTTGGCATATCTTCTGAGAAAACGAGGATGAAATTCATGATTAATTCCCAGCATATCATGGCTTACCAACACTTGTCCATCTGTGCCAGATCCTGCTCCAATTCCAATGGTCGGAATCGATAAATTCTTACTGACTTCCAAGGCTAATTTGGCAGGTATTTTTTCAAGAACAAGGCTAAAGCAACCCGTTTGTTGAAGAATCATAGCATCACGTTTTAATTTTTCTGCTTCAGCCTCTTCTTTGGCTCTGACCACATAAGTACCAAACTTGTATATGGATTGTGGGGTTAGACCCAAGTGACCCATTACAGGTATTCCTGCCGAAAGAATTCTTTTAACAGAATCTGCCACTTCGGCACCTCCTTCAAGTTTTACAGCATGGGCACCGCTTTCTTTCATAATCCGGATGGAAGATTCTAGTGCGCGTTTAGTATTGCCCTGATAAGAACCGAAAGGCAAATCCACCACTATCAGGGATCGTTTTGCTGCTCTTACAACCGATTGGGCGTGATAAATCATTTGATCCAAAGTAATTGGCAAAGTCGTTTCATGACCAGCAAACACATTCGAAGCAGAGTCTCCAACCAAAAGAATATCGACACCTGCTTCATCCAACAATTTGGCCATAGAAAAGTCATAAGCAGTAAGCATGGCTATCTTCTCGCCATTAGCTTTCATCTCTTGAATGGTATTGGTCGTAATTCGTTTTAACTCCTTATGCATAGTCATGGCGTAAAGTTAGAAAGTCCTGCATAAATCTTATTTGAAATCGAAAACCCATTTCTAAATTTACTGTCACCAAAATTTCCTGATTATCTTTGCAAAATGAGTTCATTAATCAAAATATCTTACCTTTTTCTTGCAATAATCATTCTGAATTCATGCTCGGAAGATTTTCAACTCACAGAGCCCTATAAAGACATTCCGGTAATTTATGGTATAATCGATCGGTCCGATTCAGCCCAATATTTCAGGATTGAAAAAGGCTTTGTGGATGAAAATATTCCTGCCACACAGATAGCCCAAAATGCAGATTCTTTATACTATCCAAATCCTACAGTTACACTTTATGACCTTACTACCAAATTGCAATATCCATTGTTTAGAGTAGATGGAAATCTGGAAGGGTATCCACGTGAAGACGGACCATTTGCCAAAGCTCCAAATTATTTGTATAAGTTATTGACCAAGACACCTTTTTTGAATGGTGGCGATAGCTTAATGATAGAACTAAAACGAAGCGACAATAGCATACCTGTTACTTCAAGAATTTCTTTGGTTAATGATATCAGTTTTACGCGTCCTGATGCCAATACCAGACAGATCAAAATATTTTATGGATCTTCCATTCAGTTTCAATGGAAGAATAAAAACAACACTAGTGTATTTGACATGAAAGCACTTGTTTATATTGACGAATTAAATATATTAACCCAAGAATTAAAAACAAAGATTATTGACATTCCTTTGGGGAATAACATACTTGGGGTCACAGGTGCAATCGGCAAGGCCGATAATTTTAGTAGTACTATTGTGAGCGGTGCGACTTTTTATAATTTTTTTCATGATCAATTAGCTCCTGAAGCTGGAGTTGAGCGCTATATTACAAAAATTGACTTTTACTTGATTGGAGGTGGACCTGAAATTGGTGATTATTACACCATTCTAAATGCAAATACAGGCATAACTGCCTCTCAAGAAATTCCAAGGTATTCTAATGTATATGAA
>JAYVIT010000106.1:0-2119 GCA_043769965.1 Saprospiraceae bacterium | reverse complement strand
GAAATTTTCTCGGCTTCCGGATAAAATTGAAAGCGGAACAGCTTAGAAAATGGGCAATCAAAAAAAAATGCTGGACATTAAAGACAGACTCTAATTAGTAATTCAACAATTTAACAATTCAGCAATTCAGCAATTTAGCAATTAACAATTTAACAATTCTCCCCCCATGTCCCAAATAGAATTCGTAGTCCTTTCCGATCTCCATCTTGGTGCGGAAAATAGTTTGCTTACCAATTTAAAAATAGGTGGGTATCAAACGGATACATTGCATCCGAGTCCGGTTATGATTAAATTGGTGGAATGCCTTAGAGAGGTATTGAAGCAAAATAACTCTTCATCAAAACCTAAATTGGTACTTAATGGCGATTTAATGGAGTTGGCATTGACTTCTATGAATGATGCATCCATGGCATTTCAACGGTTTATTGAACTGACAATGCCGGAAGATGAATCTATGATGATGTTTGACAAGGAAATTATTTTTCTTGCAGGTAATCACGATCACAATATTTGGGAATCATCAAGGTATAGTCATTTTATTAAATTGCTTGGTGGAATGAAACCAGGAGAAAAAATTGAACAATTGGTTCATGTTACAAAAATGTTTGAAGTGCCTCCAATGACTTCAGAATTATTGACTTCACTCGTACAAATGTATCCTCACATGAAGGAGAGAGGAGTTAATATAAAAACTGCATATCCAGCATTTGCACATTTGCACAATCAGAAAGATAAATGTGTGATCTTTAGTCACGGTCATTTTATAGAAAGCATGTATTCCATTATGACCAGTTTGGACGAAATGTTATTTCCGGATCGCCCGCGCCCAACATCTTTAAATGATATTGAAACCCAAAATTTTGCATGGATTGATTTTTTCTGGTCAACAATGGGTCGTTCCGGAATCGTTGGTAGAGATATACAATTGCTATATGATAAAATGCAGGACAATACACAGGTCGAAAGAATCATCGATACTTTTGCAAAAAGCATTGCAATGAAAAAAAAGAATTGCATTATTCGATGGTTGGAATATAAAGTTTTGAAAGAAGTCATGCAATTGACAATAGTCAAACAGGCGAGCAAAGAGAAGGATCAGGAAGGCATACTCACAAGTGATTGCCTGAGTGGACTTAAGCGATATATGGAAGTTTATATCCGGAATCAGTTGGAGTTCGAGCTCAATTCCAATATACCATCTGACATTACATTTCTATTTGGTCATACTCATAAGCCATTTTTACAATTCATGGATTTTATTGGTTTTAATGGTAAGGTCAAAGTTATTAATAGTGGAGGATGGGTAGTGGACACAACGGATACTATGCCTTTTCATGGAGGGTCCATTTTATTAGTTGATGAAAATCTGGATACGGTTTCACTCAATATGTATAAAGAGGGTAAATACAAACCAGGATTTGAAGTGAGTACCAGTGATAATGATTGGGATAAAAATGAATTGTACAAATGCCTTGAAGAAAATCTAGATTTTAATAAGGAGCCCTGGTCAGGCTTCGAAAGGATGGTGGAGATAGAAGTAAATTTAAGGCATGAATATCTTAAGGAAATTATTAAGAGCGATTCAATATAGGAATTAGGCTATAGGCTGTAGGCGAGAAAGAAAAGTGTTGTAAGAAGATAAGTTCACTTTTTCTGGTGAAATATTTAAAGAATTTCTAAATTGAGATATTATCAATCAACAAATTATCTAATAAATTATTGTCAGGTTGATTTTATGTATTAAAGAAGAAATTCAAAAGGATACGAGTTGATAGTTTATTTTACAAACAAGAGTTAATAAACAAATTTAATCCTCCCCACAGCCTACAATCTACAGCCTTCGCCCTGGTAATTACAAACTTAACAAGTTCCTATACACTTTCTAAAAAAGTTTGTAGATTTAAGCTTTGTTTCATACCATCTTCGAAATATGAAGTTTAATTTTTCTACTTCTATTTGTTTTCTGATTTTTTATATTCTTTGCAATCCAAATCTTGCATTGAGCTCAAACGATACCTTAATTACACTTAAGGATTCCATAAATAAATATTCAATCGGAACGTCTACTTACTATTTCCGGGATTATTCACAACAGTTGAAGATCACGGATATTCTTACT
>JAYVIT010000105.1:0-2940 GCA_043769965.1 Saprospiraceae bacterium | reverse complement strand
CGTCTCTGTAAGGTAAAGTGGAACTAATTATTCTCCGCGTCTTATTTGCGTCTATGCGCCTTGGCGTGACACTAATTCCTCTTCTTCTCCCATTCCCATGCAGTCCTCATAATATCCTCAATACTTCTGACCGGAATCCAGTTTAAAATCTTTCTCGCTTTTTGTGCATCCGCATAAATTTCAACAACATCTCCGGGGCGTCTACTTCCTGGTTGATAATTGATTTTTATTCCACTCACTTTTTCGAATGCAGAAATAATTTCAAGCACACTCAATCCTTTTTCATTGCCCAGATTAAATGCATCAAAAGAACTTTGCTGATTTCCATTTATCAAAAACTGTAATGCCAATGTATGAGCATGAGCAATATCCATCACATGAATATAATCCCGGATGCAAGTTCCATCTGGAGTAGGATAATCAGTTCCGAAAACGGTCAATGATTTCCTTTTGCCAATCGCAGTTTCAGTAATCACCGGCACCAGATTTAACGCTGGATTGCTAGGTGCTTCTCCAATGATTATAGATTCATGCGCTCCAGCCGGATTAAAATATCGAAGTGAAATTGCTTTCTTACTTGAATTGTAAAAAAAATCTTCAATTATCCATTCTCCCATTTGCTTCGTTCTGCCATATGGAGAATTAGAAGGCTTGAACGGTGAACCTTCATTGACTGGAGATTCCTTTATATCACCATACACCGTACAAGAAGATGAAAATATAAAATAAGGAATGCTGTCTTGCTTCATCCACTCTAGTACCTGCAATAAACTTCCTATGTTATTCTTATAATACTCCAATGGTTTTTCGACTGACTCACCTACAGCTTTCAATGCTGCAAAATGAATGATACCGATGATGTTTGATTTGTTTTCAGAAATCGTTTTCCAACTATTCTCTCCGGACAGATCGATTTGATAATTTTTTATCTTTTTCCCTGTAATTTTTTCTATCCCATCTAAAACGTTTTCATTTGAGTTGATCAATGAATCTACACTGATGACTTCAAAACCATTGGCTATCAAATCAACAATAGTGTGACTACCAATGTAACCTAAGCCTCCTGTTACAATTATTTTATTTGATTCAACTTTGCTCATGGTCTTTATTTTCCAGTTGATGTAAATCAAAATGATTGAATATCTTATTCGAAATTTCTGTTCCTACTTCTTTTTTAATTTCTTCAATACCAGCATTTTTGATACCAGTTACTGATCCAAATTTAGTTAATAATTTTTGTGCAGTCTTCTCACCTACTCCTTTTATATTAAGCAATTCAGTTTTAATAAAATTCCTTGATCTTTGATTCCGGTGAAAACCAATACCAAAACGGTGTGCTTCATTCCTCAATTGCTGAATCAATTTTAATGATTCCGACTTTTTATTTATGTGCAATGGTATCGAATCACTCGGAAAATAAATTTCTTCCAGCTTTTTAGCAATACCTATAACTGCTATTCGATCCTGTAATTTTAATTCTACAATTGCTTTCATTGCAGAAGACAATTGGCCTTTACCACCATCAATAACAATCAATTGTGGAAGATCCAGTTCTTCTTCTAATAATCTTTTATACCTTCTGAAAACCACTTCCTCCATTGATGCAAAATCATTTGGCCCATCGACAGATTTAATATTAAAATGACGGTAATCTTTTTTACTGGGTTTTGCATTTTTAAAAACTACACACGCGGCTACTGGATTTGTACCCTGGATATTTGAATTGTCAAAACATTCAATATGCATAGGTGTATCTTTCAGATGTAAATCATTCTGTAGGGTTTTCAAAATTCGTTCAGCCGGAGTCAGCTTTCCTCCTTTGTTCATACGCTCTCTTTTCTTCTGCAATAAATAATATTGTATATTACTGATTGAAAGTTCGAGTAATTTCTTCTTATCACCAACTTTCGGAATAGTGGTGTTAATCTCCTTATCAGGTATGCTCACTTCAAAAGGAACAATGATCTCGGATGAAATGGAATCAAACTTGTCACGTAAGACGGGTATGGCAAGAGACAATATTTGTGATTCATCTTCATCACAATTTTTAGTGGCCTCCATAGTATATGTATGAATAACGGCACCATCAATGACTTTCATAAAATGAATGTATGCATCTTCTTCATCCATGGCTATAGAGAACACATCAATGTCTTTAATAGAGGTACTGACAACAGTTGATTTTCCCTGGTAATCTTCGAATGCGCTTAGATTTATTTTACACTGCTGCGCTTTCTCAAATTCCATTTTTTCCGAATAGAAATTCATTTGTTCAATAAGAAACTCTTTCACTTTTCGAAGATGACCTCTTAGCATATTTTTAATCTGCTCGATCTTGATTTTGTATTCTTCTGCACTTTCAAAATGCTGGCAAGGCCCATTGCAATTTTTGATATGATACTCGAGACAAACTTTGTATTTATTTTTCTGTAAGGCTGTCGGTGCCAAATTTAAATTGCAAGTCCGAAGTGGAAATAAATTTTTTATAAGTTGCAAAATTATTTCAGCCTTATACTTTGAAGTATACGGTCCAAAATACACAGAACCGTCTTTGATTAGTTTTCTTGTAAAAAAAACGCGTGGAAAATCTTCTTTCTTAATGCAGATATAGGTATACGTCTTGCCATCTTTTAACATGACGTTGTACTTAGGCTGATGTGTTTTAATCAGTGAATTCTCAAGAAGTAAAGCATCTTGTTCATTTGTTGTAATTGTGTACTCTATTCGACTTGCATTGCGCACTAATGCTTTAGTTTTTGCAAGTGTATATTTTTTGTCTCCAAAATACGAATTGAGACGACTCTTTAAATTTTTGGCTTTACCTACATAGAGTATTTCATCGCGAACTCCTAAAAAACGATAAATACCAGGATCTCTGGGAATGCCTTCTACTATTAATTTATAGTCTTCACTATTCACGGTTGCAAAATTAAACACAAA
>JAYVIT010000104.1:0-4823 GCA_043769965.1 Saprospiraceae bacterium | reverse complement strand
ATCTGCAATTGGTGAAAAACGAAAATGGTTGGATGGTTTATTTGATGTGGTCAGACAAAAAGATAAGTTAATTTACTTTTCTAATGCATAATCTGGGTTCAATATATTTGGTTTCAAATTCAGTAATATAACAAGTATAATAATACCCAAAGCTGTGCGTAGGATGCGCCTACGTCCTTGTGTAAGCAAAAATCTGTTTTGCATACGCATCACTGGCTCGAATAAACATAATCATTGACTTTAAATCTATTTGTCTCCATGATAAATAATTTTAGATCAAATTGAAATTTGTTTTTCACAGCAAGAAATTTGGCAATCATGGTATGTTCTGTTCTTCGTAGCATGTTAGGCAAACAGAGTTTGCCTAACGCACAGACGTAGGCACAGCCTACGCCTAGCGTTTACTTTTCGATTTAGTTATGAATTCATATCAAACGTATTCTTAAACAATGAAATCAGATACGAAGCTGGGCGCAGGCCGCGCCTACGTCCGTGTGTCAGTAAAAATCCGTTTTGCTTTCTTATAACTGGAATGCACGATCATAACCAATATCCAATAAATCAATTTCAAGGATTGCTTCTTTACCAATATAATTTCTTTCGCTTCTATGCAACCAGTCTTCCCCCTTTTCTAGCCATCCTGCGCGAATTGGATTTTCATGAATATAAGCCATCTTTTGTTCAAGAAATTTCATACTCTCTAATGCAACCGCATGGTTTTCGTGAGTCCACAATTGATATTTTGAGTTTCTGATATGACTACGCGCTGCAAATTCAAATCGCTTCAACATCCAATCGCTTCGACTTTCAATAATATTGGAAATTTCTTTTAATATTCGAGTAGCCGAAAACCGTTTAAAATCTCTTATCAAATCGGATAAATTGTTTTCTTTCGCACTCAAGATTGCATGGACATGATTGCTCATTATTACATATGCCCATATTTGCAATCCCTTATTTTTTCTGCAATAATCAAGGCTTTCAATGAGAATATCCCTATAGATCTTCCTTGTAAAAATATCTACCCAGTCTATTACTTGAAATGTCAAAAAATAAAATCCATCCTGATTATCGATTTGATAGCCGGTGCTCATGGTGTTGTGTATTTGATTGCAAGATATAAAATCCTAATTTTCTAAGAAAATATTTTAGATTTGATTTATTTTTTACCTATATAGCTTATAGCTCTTACGAATACAGTTCAATTAGTTCTTCGCAGCATACTTTGGCAAACGGAGTTTGCCTTTCACTCAGACGTAGGCGCAGCCTACGCCTAGCATTATGTTCAATTTACATGAATAATTTATAGAAAATTCATACTGCTTAAAAAAGCTTGGCATAAGCTGCGCCTACGTCAGTGTGTCAGCAAAAATCTGTTTTGCGTATTCAATAATTGGATTTGACACCCGATAAAAACTCTTAAAAACGAAGAAGGCAGACCACTTTTCAGCGACCTGCCTTCATATGCTACACCTTAATTCTTAATAAGTAATCGATGATCGGCAAACTGTGATCGGAAATTTGGTTCTGAACACAGATCACCGATTACTGTTTACATTTTACATTTTAAAATCATCGCTTCCTTGATAAAGCAAACTTGCTTGTATGCAAAGTTCTTTTTGAGAATCATGATTTTTAATTTCAAGACTAACTGTTTTCTCATTGATGATCCATTTTGCAACTAATGGTTTTCCATCTTGCAATACAAGTGGTGCATCTTCCATGATATAACCAGAATCCGTTTTCATGATGAGTTGTCCATTTGAATTTATAGATAATTCATTCACTCCTTCAATTCTCATTTTGATATCTGAGTAATTAAATCCTGGATGAACCATAAAGTCATATTTCAATCGATTATCACGATCGTAATATCGTAGATCAACTCCAGGATAAATTTCTGTGTAATATAATTTTCTGAAATTTTTGATATCACAATCTTTAGCATTTTGTGCATTAATATGTTTCATCACCTTAGCATTCACCTCTTCAGCACCATAGATATCAGCATCTTTATTTATACCTTCCCAATAGAATTCTACTTTCTGAGTTGTATTTTTTCTTTCAATATTTCTAGTAGTAGAATTTGTTTCAACTGTCAATTCAGGTTTGTTTATTTGTAAGGAAATGCCATCCTTTCTGAATAAATATTTTGTATTATCAGCTTGTGCAAAGAACAAGATCTTCTTATTCGTTTTTCCAGCGAAGTCTTTTATCTGGCATTTATTTTCTGCAAAAGTGAGTTCAGCACTTTTGGTCACTTCTGGACCATTAGAAGGCAAGGAAGATGCCTGCATCATTGCTGCAAAGCTTAAGATCTGGAATAAGCTGATAAATCCAACTTTTGTAATGTACGTTTTCATAATTTAAAATTTAATGTATTATCAAATATTTTTTTAAAAGAATCCCCATGAAATACCTGTGTATTTCCCCACTTTAACTCTAAAGTCTCGTTTGTTTGCCTTCCAAAAGACCGGTTAAAGTCTTTTCCTATTTTATTCCTCAGTGTTGGATATCTATCTCAAATAAGACCGATATGGAAAAGAAACGTTGCAAGGCCTACTTTGTTTTCTAAAACAGTTAATTTTATTTTAATTTTTCAGTTTTTTATTAACTTATATTTCGTAAATCAGTCAATAAAGTATGTTTTTCAATATTATATTTTGCATTTTTATCAAAATGCCTAATCCCGTTTTTGGCAATTGAGTACTTTTCTACTATTATTTTTCCTTCGAAACCTCACTAAAATCCCTTTGCGTAATTTCTGCAATAACTGAGTCTCCTTTGTATTCCAGGTTTGAGTGATCATTACAATCTGCCTTTAAGCGATTCCGAACCATAATTGAAGCCTGAGTAAAATCATCCATATCAACTAATGCATTCGATATGTTTAACTGTTCCGCACCCAATTGACAATGGTCACTCAACTTGATGCTTGCATCCTTTGCGCTTCCTGACACCTCCAACTTACAAAAGTCAAACTGGTTCAATTCCATAGTTTCAACATTTATTAAAATCTCTGCTTCACAATGATCTTCCATTTCAATTTTCAATTTCGATGTCAAAATCGTATCTAAACCTGTAAACTGAACAAAATCATGGAGGCGAATTTGATTTAGCGATTGGGAATACACATCAACAACAATTTTGCCATTGATCCGATAGTTGGTTAGGCTATCAAAATGAATATTGATTTTTTGTCCATCCTGATCCACTTTGAAAAAGCTTTTGATGTTTTCTTCAATGTGGACTTTTACCATGGGTACCCCTTGATGCCAATTCACTTCGAAATGGTCTCCAACTTTGAGTTCGGTGAATTCTTGCAAGGGAAATTCAACTGTTACCCAATTTTTATTTCCAAGAGTTTGATCTTGCCTATAATCTTCACTGATATTTTTTATTTTGATCATCGTGATAAATGTCAAAATGATAATCAATGAAAATGCGGCGATTAATATTTTATTGCTTAGTTTCATGTTCATTATTATTTTTCCAAGTTTCGTAATATTGTTTTAATTCATCAATGTTAATTCCCAACTGTTCCATATTTTTAAATAGTTCAGGAAGAAATTCTGCAGCAAACAAATTTTTTCGTGTTTGAATGGAGCGTTTAAATGCTCCAGAAGCTACGAAGAAACCAATTCCTCTTCTGTTTTCCAGTATTCCCTGATCCTGCAATAAAGTGTAAGATCTCATAACCGTATTGGGATTGACCTGAATGCTGGTTGAAAAATCCCGGACTGAAGGAATCCGGTCTCCTTCATGCCACTCTTTGTTTATTATATTTTCTTGTACAGACATTCCAATCTGTTCGAAAATGGATAATGATTTTTTGAATTCCATAATTAGACCTCCTTTTCTTTGATTATTAAATAAGTCATAAACCAGAAAAAAGGTGCAGCAAGATATAAGATAAAAAATTTGGCGAATTTGATGATCCAGAAATCCTCGAGTAGCAAATCGACTGGAACTGAAACATTATCATCAACATGCATATTCCCATTTACCACTGCCCTCAACTCAGGAAACAATGCATATGCAAAAACAAATACCAGAGCAATGTACAGCAGGCTCAATACTATACCCCAAAGGATGACTTTGTACCATGCTCCGGTATTGAATGTAGCGGCACCAAAAAAGTAAACACTAAAAACTACGATTATGTAATGTAAACTTATAAAATGCCCTTTTGAAAAGAATTCGAAAGTTTCAAAGGGTTTCCCCATGAATCCACCTATGATTATTTTCTGAATGAAAAAGAAAGCTACGAACAGGATAACAACGCCTATCCAATACAATACATTTCCAAATAACCACTTGGTAAAAACTTTTTCAACTGATGTTGCAGGCAAAGTGAGAAAATCTGAACGCGTAGGTAGCAATTTCAACTCTTTAAATATGCCTGTGATATAAATAAATCCAAAAATGACAAACATAGGATCATAACTGAAATTATTAGACAGATTGCCCTCTGAGGTTTCAAAATATTCGAAAACGCAACGAATTAATACTATGGCACTTACAACAATCGCCAAGGTTTTAAAGTGGGGAAAGAAGGATTCAAAAAATTCTTTTTTACTTAGCCACCCGATTCGTTTCAAATTAAATGATTGATTCATATATTTTGATTTAATTTATTACTAAATAGATTTTGAAATAATTGCATTGAAAAGAATTTCAATATCAACATCTGTATTCTGATTTTGAAGATTGTGATTTGTCATTACTGAATAACCTCCGGGAACTTGTTCAGCGTAGAGATAATCAGTCGGTTTGGTGGAGCCTGGATAAAAATCAAAACGGTAGTTTGAGCTAATATTAAA
>JAYVIT010000103.1:0-5830 GCA_043769965.1 Saprospiraceae bacterium | reverse complement strand
TGGCTGGTTGCTATTCCATAAACAATATCACCGGCTGGAAAATAATACGATTATTGATTCGATCCAATTCTTTAATATACCCGATACGACTGAATTAGATACCAGAGATATTACAAAAACTTATTTAAAAGCGGACAAATCCATTGACCGAATTGAAGATTATGCATATGATCAGAAAGATAGCTTGATCATCAAAGTTGATTATATACCCTACTTTAATTCAGACACATTAATTCGATTTAGTGTTTTTTATTTCGACACGATTAGTTTTTTGCTTGACCAGTATTATAAAAAGGAAAATAAACTGATAAGAAGAATCGTCGCACTCAGTTTAACCAAAGACACTTTAGAAGATCAAGAATATTTTATTAATGGGAATAAACCATATAAGATGCTTTGGACACATTTTGAGGAAGTGCCAAGGAAACGATTTAAAGCATATGAGGAAGATTATTTCTACAAAGGTGATTACATAGATTACCGGATCAGGAATGTCTTTGATGAGAATCAGACCATACTTTTTAGTTATAAAGATGTGAGATTACGGGATGCCAATAACCGGTTAATCCTTGAGAAGTATCACACCTTTGATTCAACTGCAATGGATTATATATTTGATGGATATAGAATTGTTTATGGCGCACCTTTACTTTCTGAAATAAAAGTAATTCCCAATGCCAAAAATAATTCATTAAACTCAAGCGGTAGGATTATAAGTTGGGGCCAGGGTATTGAAAATCAGTTCCAATTAAAAATTATAAGTGCGGATGGACGAGACTTGTTCACAACCAATTTAACGGAACAACAGAATACTTTTGTCTGGCCATCCTCAATACGGCCAGGTGTTTATATCGTTCAGATTATTGGAAAGAAATTGAGTATATCGAAGGCGCTTATTAAACTGCCTTGATTTATAATATGCATTTCGTGATGATCCAATAAAGGGCTCAGGGTTCTTGCCATGATTTTTTAAAGGTGAGATGCATAATTAGACCGCCGATCACTAACAACTATCGACTACCTCAAAAATTCATCCTCTGCTTTTCCTCAGTCTAACTAAACTATAGTTGTCTTTGGAACATAGGAAAAGATTGATTTTGCTATAGAGGATGATTTGAGGATGAATTGATAGGGTTTAAACTTAAGATTCAGATTTTGTAATTTACCACCAGCATTGTAATACTCCCCAAAATTGAGAACGGATGTTAGTTGACTTACAAGTCTTTCTTCCTAAATGACCATACCGCAAATAAAAGTGGTAACACTATCCACAACAACATAATCCCTCCGGTAAAAAATATCCCACTCGCACTACCAAAAAAATCTTTGTACAATGCTCCGGTGTAACCCATCAATGCACTGACATCCATCTTGAGCATGATGGATACTCGTGCAAGATCTATAGGATTTAAAGCAGTTAGAAATAAAGTCAATTTTTCTAAGGGATAATCGCTGAAGCTAAAAAGGATCATCAATACTATGCCATCATAGATCAATGCAAAATAAAACCAAAGCAATAAGACTATGCCAATACCTCGTGCTTTGTCTCTCGACTTTACAGCTGCCCAAAAGGCAAGGGATGTGCAGGCAAGTGTCAATCCAATACCGGTTATGATTAATGTAAATCCTGTTGCACCGGATGAATAGTACATTGTGGGAATGCCCATGCCGATCAGCAAGGCAATGACCATTGCGAATCCGGTACTTAAATATTCACACAACAAGACTTTTGTTCTGCTTATCGGCTGTGCAAGCAACATCTCAATGAATTCATAGGAGTTGTAATAGTGTATGGTTGAAAAAATCATGCTGATCAACGGAATGGTGATCAATTGAATATTCATCAAACTTAAAATTGCTTTCTCCGGATTTTCTTCAAGGTTGAATAATAAAAAGCTGACCAACAATAGAAAGCCTGCGTAAGCAAGTATTACTTTGTTGCGAATGATATCATATAATATGTACTTCGATAATCTGAGCATATGATTAGTTTCCTTTTGCTTTCATTAATCCTGCTATGGCTTTACCAAATTTTTCTTCACCGGTCATTGTTTTCAAACTTCCCATATCTCCATTAAATTCAATATTGCCTTCTTGCAAATACAATACATGTGTGGTCAATTCATCAAAGTCACTTAAAATATGTGAAGTGATCAGTATGAGTTTGTTTTTATTTTTTTCGTTTTGAATTTTTTCTTTGAGAATTTCAGATGCCAGTGGATCCAAACCAGCAGTCGGTTCGTCAAGTATCAAAATTTCAGGATCGAATAAAAATGCAATGGCAGCACTTACTTTCTGCCGTGTTCCACCTGATAAAGTTCGCATTGATTTTTCTGAAATGCTATTTAATCCATAGGTTTGAATCAATTCTTCATCCAATGCTGAAGAATTTTTTCTGACATCTTTTAGCAATTTAAAAATTTGTCCAACTTTCATATGATCCGGAAATCGCCCAATCTGTGGCATATATCCGATGCGCGAGCGATATTGATCATTGTGGAGTATGCTATTGCCATCCAATAAAATATCACCTGAATCAGGTTTGACTAATCCGAGTATACATTTGATCAAAGTCGTTTTACCAGATCCATTCGGTCCGATCAATGAAACGACTTGTCCTTTATGAAAGCTAGCATGGATGTCATGCAGTGCCACACTTTTTTTAAAACTCTTATTCAGTCCCTTTACTTCTATCATAACTGGTTAGGGCTCATTTTAGGTTTTTCATCCACCAGGTTGATTGGTGTTATACTTGGTATTGCTTTTTCTGCTTTATCCAAAATGGAAATTAAAATACTACGTAATAAAATCAAACATACCGGATTCTGTTCTACAATCATTGCATACATACTCACCGGATGATAAGGCACGTCGCCAAAACTATCTTTGTTGAGATCATAGCCTTCGAATTTATCCCAGTAATTGCATGAAAAGAGATTGAGCATCATCGTTCCGTTTGTCGCCACATCAAAAGTGTTGCCCATAAAATTATTATACTTAAATTCATTGTCATTGCAACTTGCTTGAACTTTCATTCCCCAGCCATTATTGCGAAATGTATTTTTCTCTATAAACATTCGACTGCTTCCTTCCATAAATATACCGACTGTATTTTGAATAAAATAATTATTGTGTATCCGGCTATCAGAAATATCCTTCAATAAAATACCATATGCAGATGCCCCCCAATTGTTTTCAAAGGTATTGTTTTCCATATGCACATTGTGTGAATACATCACTGCAACTCCAGCGCCATTATCAATAAAAGTGTTGTGATTGTATTCGTCATTGTGCGAAAACATAAAATGCAAACCATAACGGATGTTTTTTGTACTGTAATTATATTGAATCCGGGATTCTGTTACAAATTCAAAATAAATTCCATCGCGATGCCCGCTAACCTGGTTCCCTTCAATCAAGGCGTTATTGCATTTCCAAAGATGAATGCCATTACCGGTATTCTGCTCATTTTTTGATTGCCCTTCAATGATATTGTCTTTGATATGTGCATGACTTGTATTGGAAACATGAATTGCAAAATAGGCATTGATGATGATGTTGTTGCTAATTAAGATATCAGAAGCATCAATGCATTTGATAGAAGCGAAGTCATTCATCGCAGATGCCCCGCTGTTCAAAAACTTAAATCCGGAAATGCTGATATTTTTTCCACTGAGTGTGATGATCTCGTATTTATTTTCACCATCCAATACGGGTAAGTCTTTACCAAGAAGTGTGATGGTCTTATTGATAATCATATTGCCTTCTTTATACCAACCACCTTTTACTATTATTGTGTCTCCAGTTTTAGCAGACTGTATTCCTATTTTGATACTTTTAATTAGCTGATCCGGTCCAACATAAATGCTGGTACTTAGAAGTGATAAAGAAAATAAATTCAGGAAAATAAAAATTCCAAATCCTGCAAACTGTGTTTTATTCGATGTTCTCATAAATCGTTTTCCAGTCCAGGATTTTTCTTCCATTTTGAATACCAAAGTTATTTGCTGCTTCTGCATCCGTAAATGCTGCTGCATTAAAATTCATAGGGCTTTTTATATCTTGTCCAACGACGAAGGTACATGAATTCACATCCAATAAATCATTTTCAGTTTTATAATTTACAACAAGTACTTGACTTAATTCTGATTGATCAATTGTACCGGACTTCATAAATCTCACCATGCAGCCAATATCATCAAACTTAAATACCTTTCCTTTTTTCGTCACCAGTTCACTTCCAAACTTAGGATCCATGATTCCCATTTTACAAGTATAACAACTATCTGTTCCATATTTAAAAGGCTCGGATTTTGGAGTGCAGGACTGATGGATCATTACCAAACACAAAACAACAACACCAAATATTTTCGGCTTCATTTTATGATGCTTGTACCATTCATAAAGCCAAATCAATGCCATGATCGTCGCAGCGCTAAAAATAATCCATCCTCCAATGTCCGGCTGTGAGTATGCATCAAAATTCAATAAACGTTTGTGTCCGATAAGCGGAGGTTGATATGATAATCCGGGAATTTTAATAGCAGCAGATTCATCCAAGTTGTGTCCATATTCGTATCCCCAACGGTAAAAATCATACATGCTGAATACTCCTCCAAATGCAGTAAACACCAGATACCAAAACAGTATAGCCATCTTACCGGAATACGCCACAAGCAATCCTAGAATAATATAAAAGAGTACCACATAAATCAAAAAAGAAAATTCAGGAAACATATCCACATTAATATGTCGCATTCCGATATAATGATTTAATCCATTGATGATATCGACATCTCCTTTTAATGTGTACAACCATATTTTCATGGTCAATCCTTCGGGATACTGCGGAGCGAATAAATCAATTCTCCAGATTGGTACAAAGAAGGTTATGATTAAAGACAATGAGGATGCCGCTACTATGATGCGAGATGTATTGTTAATGTTTGTCATTGATAAATTAATTTAGGATTTGGGATTAACGCCCGCCTGCCTGACGGGCAGGATTTAATATTTCAAAAATTTCAATTAATATAATTCGTTAATCGATGTTCTTTATTCACATACTATGAAAATACAATTATCTAAATAAGTTTCTACTTCTAAGAAAATGAATATCGAATGATGATTAACACCCGCCTGCCTGGTCGGGCAGGAATCATGAATGCTGAAGATAAATAAAACTTCTCCAATCATTATTCGTTAATCGGCGTTCATTATTCGCTTACTCTATATATCATTATCCGATTAAATTCCTACTTCTAATCACATGAATATCGAATAATGATTAACGAATTAAGAATTTCGAAGTGAAATAAAAAAGGGTCGGGCACTCGATAGGTCCGACCCCGTAACTCAAATTAAATGCTTCTGAAAACTTTACTTATTTGGATGGTGGCAATAATACCGCATCAATGATATGAATCAATCCATTGGATGCAGGTACGGTTGCAATCACATTTGCAGTTCCGTTTACCATCATCTTTCCATCTTTCATTTGAATAGTAATATTGTCTCCATTTGCCATTCCAATACTTTGACCATCTTGCATATACTCTTCTTTATAAACTCCGACAGCAACATGATATTCCAAGATATTCTGAAGTGCTGCTTTCTGATCGGGTTTCATCAATCCATCCACTGTGCCAGCCGGTAATTTATCAAAAGCTGCATTCGTCGGAGCAAAAACGGTAAATGGTCCTGCATTCGCCAGGTCATTTACATATTCTGCTTGTTTTAATGCTGCAACAAGAGTTGTATGATCAGGTGAGCCCACCGCAATTTTTACAACATCCTTTTGAGATACATCGTCCTGCACTCCGGCCTGACC
>JAYVIT010000102.1:0-12599 GCA_043769965.1 Saprospiraceae bacterium | reverse complement strand
CAGATGAGTTTAGCCCATGGGCTAAACTCATCTGAAGATTGGCTCATACATCCTTATTTTCCATTTTTACGACATTCCTGCTTTCCGATTTAACTACATATTTGTTTTCCGGTTACAAAATAAAAGTCATAGCTGAAATCGCCATCAATCTATACCTTGTTCTTGCTCCTATTTGGGCAATTGTTTTAGGCTTTTCCATTTTAAAAAATAAAATTAATTTACCGAATCAATAATCTTGAATAAATGAATAATCAAAACGAAACAAAGCTTTTATTAAAAATAATGGCTATTGGTTATAGTCTGAACTTTCTACTTGGTTTATTGGGTTCTTTTTTTCCGCCTAACAGTTTTCCACAAATGACACTTTGGCAAGTTGGCGACTCGATGGCGATAATGTCAAGTGTGTTGGCAAGCAGGCAAATTGGAAGCAGAGGCCAAAACATAGCGGCTGCTGGTTTTATACTATTTGGAATCGCATATGGTGTATCATTTGCATCAAGTACATTCAATGCAGTAAATGAAGAAAAAATGGCTACTATTATTCTTCCTTTAGTTCCTGCTTTATTTCTTATTAGTTTTTGTAAAATATTCCCGGTTTGGTTAAGAATAGGTTCTCTGTTAGTGTGTGTACCTTTTTTCTTTATGTATAAAAATGTGATTGATGGAACCTATCATCATGAAAATCTTTCCAATGCATTGTCATACACTGGAATTCAACTCTTAGGTATTTTATGGACCTTTTTTATTTATAAAGACTATAAAAAACAATTAATTCCATAAAAACTGTTCTAACAATATTGCTTATGTTTTAGGTAATGCTTTATTTTAGATATGGGATTGAAAGTGCGATCCAGAACGACTAAGAACAATTTAAATAGATAGAATGACCTGTTCATAACACTTCAATATTATTCTATCTTTACCACAATGAATCAACCCTTCAAGATATTCCTACTGGAAGAAGATGAAGCAAAAAAAATTACTGCTTCACCCGATGAACCGCACAAACATGAATTTGAGGAACTCATCATTGGAATGGAAGGTAAGCTCGAGCATTTCATTGATTTCAAAACGAAGAGTATTGAAGCACCATATATAAGTTTTGTCACCAAAGGGAAAGTACATCGCGTGATCCCGCAATTGCTGGATAATAAATGTAAAATCTGGGTGCTGCGTTTCAAGAGTGAATTCATTCCGGAGACTACGTTTCAGTTGTATTCCTACTATCATGATCATGCAACCATAAAAATGCAAGGTGGAACTTGTTTCAATCGTTTAGTTACACTTTGCGAAATGATCGATGGCGAAATGAATCAGGACATTCCGGACTATGGAGTAGTACGGCATTTGTTGAGTGCATTGTTCACTATGATTGAATCAGAACGCAAAAAAACAGAAGCAGATGAAACCGGAATTCAAAAAACACAAAACATAACATTCAAAAATTTTTTGAAAATCCTTGAAGAAAATTTTCACCGACCGGAAGGGGTTGAATTCTATGCGGAGAAATTATTTATGTCAGCAAGAAATCTGAATTTGATCTGCCAAAACATACTACAAAAAAGCGTATCCGAAATCATCGAAACCCGCAAACTCATCGAAGCCAAAAATCTCCTGATCCATACAGACAAAACCATTTCAGAAATCGGTTATGAACTAGGCTACAACGAAAAAGCCTATTTTACCAATGTCTTCAAGAAGAAAAGCGGACAAACACCCACCGAATTTCGTGAAGAAATGAAAAAACTCATTTCCTGATATCACAACACTTTTTCCGATAAGTGTTACTCTCCTGCTACTGCCTTAGCGGATCTTTGCAGCGTCAATTTTGACAATCATTCAAAAAATATCAAAATGAAAAAAGTAACAACAATATTAGTAATGGCAACTTTACTATTATTCGCTGCAATGGTGACGTTCACCAGTTGCATAAACAATGGAACCGGCCCGGTAAGTCAATCGGAAATTGATTCACTACGCAACCAAATTAAACTGCTTACTTCAGGAAATGAAGTCATTGCCAATTATCTTGATAAATTCGATACGCTCGATTTCACGATTTTTAGCAATCAGGAATGGATGAGATTTCATGAAAGTCATTCCAAAGACATTAAAGTGTATTGGCCGGACGGACATATGACAATAGGAATTGAAAAACACATTGAAGACCTGAAGATGATGTTTGTGTATGCACCCGATACCAGAATTAAAGAACATCCCATTCGTTTCGGCTCAGGAAATATGACCGCTGTAACAGGAGTTTTTGAAGGTACATTCACCAAACCCATGCCTATTGGAAATGGAAAATTTATTCAGCCAACAGGTAAATCATTTAAAATGCCAATGGCAACAATTGGAATCTGGGGACCTGAAGGCACAATGACAGAAGAACATTTGTTCTGGGATAATCAAACTTACATGAATCAAATTGGATTAGGCAAATAAAATTAATAACAGAAATAAATAATTTAAAAATGGAAACTTTAGTAGCAAATCCGATAGCCATCGGAACAAAAACAAAGTGGGTTTCAGATCCGTCACATAGCGAACTCACATTCAAAGTAAAACACCTGATGATCACAAATGTGAAAGGTGAATTCAGAAAATTCAATGCAGAGATGGAAGGGGATGATTTTACCAAATCAAAAATTCTCATAACAATTGATGCAGCTTCAATCTCCACAAATGATGATCAACGCGATGGACATTTGAAAGCTGCTGATTTCTTTGATGTGGAAAATCATAAATTAATTACTTTTGAAGGCACTTCATTCACGAAACTCAACGAAGAAAATTATAAGTTGAAAGGAATGCTTAGTATAAAAGGCATAAGCAATGAAGTTAATTTAGATGTAGAATTTGGCGGTATCAACAAAGATCCCTGGGGAAATGAAAAAGCAGGATTTTCAATAAGCGGAAAAATAAATCGCAAAGCCTGGGGATTGAATTGGAATGCAGCTTTGGAGAGTGGTGGTGTTTTGGTAAGTGATGAAGTAAAAATCAACAGTGAAGTACAGTTTGTAAAACAATAAATTTAAAACTAATTTATAGATGAAACAGATTATTAAAAACCTTTTAGATCCTGGCAATTATCCACAAAAGATAAATCTTATTTTATTACTGCTTCGTCTTTCCGTTGGAGTATTTATGCTTTCGCATGGTTTGGGTAAGTTCTCAAAATTATTTGGCGATGAACCCATAAAGTTCGCCGACCCGATTGGAGTTGGTATCACCCCATACCTGGCTCTTGCAGTCTTTGCTGAAGTGCTTTGCTCGATTCTGCTTATTCTGGGAATAGCAACTCGGCTTGCAACGGTTCCATTACTCACAACAATGTTGGTAGCTGCTTTTATTATTCATGCAAGTGACGGATTTGGAAAACAAGAATTACCATTACTTTACTCTTTGATATATATAGTTATTGCGATTATGGGAGCAGGAAAGTTTTCAATTGACAATTGGTTGAGCAAACGGTTTGCCTGATTCGATTTAAAAAATTCAAATGAATAGAAAAAAATTCTTACAATCACTGGCCATTTTGCCATTAGCAGGAATAGCTATGAAATTATATGATTTACATAAAATGACAGACCCTTTGAACAGCACTGCAAAAATGCCCGTGTTGTTTCTCGGCCATGGCAGTCCGATGAATGCCATTGAAGAAAATGAATTTGTAGCTGGATTCAGAAATATTGGAAAAGAAATTTCAAAACCCTACGCGATACTTTGCATATCCGCGCATTGGGAAACCAAAGGCACGTTTGTAACCGCAATGCAAAAACCTGCAACAATACACGACTTCGGTGGATTCCCACAGGCTTTGTTTGATGTGCAATATCCTGCTCCCGGAAGTCCTGAATTGGCAAAGGAAACAAAGAGTATCGTGAAGAAAACGATAGTAAGTTTGGATGACAAGTGGGGACTCGATCATGGTGCCTGGAGTGTGATAAAACATTTGTATCCTAATGCAGATGTTCCTGTGATTCAAATGAGTCTTGACTACAATCAGCCACCACAATATCATTACGAACTGGCAAAAGAACTTTCATCACTTCGCAATAAAGGCGTTCTGATCATTGGCAGTGGAAACATGGTTCATAATCTTGGTCTGATGGCCTGGGACAAACTCAACTCGGATAATTTTAGTTTTGACTGGGCCTTGGAAGCAAGTGATAAGATGAAAAAGCTTATTCTAAATGGTGACCATTCACAACTAATCAATTACCGTTCACAAGGAAAGTCGTTTGATTTAGCTATTCCAACTCCAGAACATTATTTACCGTTGCTATATACATTGGCACTCAAAGAAGAGAATGAAAAGATTCGTTTGTTTAATGACAAAGCAGTTGCCGGTTCTCTTACCATGACTTCTGTCTACATTGCTTAAATCCTGGACTTATGAAATTTCTACTTTCAATTATTTTATTTACGACTTTAAATTGTTCAATGATAAATCAGGAAAAAAATAAATTGGGTTTACATTATTTAGTAAGACAACCAAAAATAAAAATAGATAAACCACCCTTACTAATTTTATTACATGGAGTAGGAAGCAATGAAGAAGATTTGTTTTCATTCGCTGATGAATTACCCGGAAATTTTTTAGTCATTTCTGTAAGAGCACCAAATTCTATGGGTACGGGAAGTTATTCTTGGTATGACATTGATTTTTCAACGGGTAAGACTATCCACAACACAAAACTGGAAGAAAAAAGCAGAGCGATACTAATTCAATTTATATCTGATTTAAAAAATGAATTTTCCTTTGATGAAAAACGAGTTTATCTATGCGGTTTCAGCCAGGGTGCAATCATGTCTTACGGTGTAGGATTGACTCGACCTGATTTGGTTTATGGCATTGCTTTGATGAGTGGACGATTGTTGAACGAAATTAAACCACATATTGCATCGAAAGAAAAATTAAAGCAACTTCATATTTTTATTTCTCACGGCATCAATGATCAGATTCTGAACATTCAAGATGCAAGAACAAGTAATTCATATTTAAAATCTATAAATCTCAATCCAACATACAAAGAATATAATGAGGGACATGGAATTAATGAAGAAATGCTTATTGATTTAATTAAATGGTTGAAAACAAACTAATATATCAAGTTAAATGAATAGCATTTTTTTAAAAATTGAAATCAAGTTTTTATTAACCTTCTTATTCATCTTCATTAAACATTAATTATGGAAAAGCCAATTAACGTGGATGATAATATTTCAGGATTTCCGGTTGAAACTCAAAAATTATTTGAACAGATGCGGACGACCATTAAAAAAGCAGCACCTAAAGCAGAAGAAGTCATCAGTTACGGAATGCTGGTGTATTTTACCGGATACAAAAATCATATTGGCTTTTATCCGGCGAGTTCCGGAATTGCAAATTTTAAAAAAGAACTATCCATATATAAAGGAGCAAAAGGTTCAGTTCAGTTTCCTCTTGATAAACCCCTTCCATTGGCTTTAATAATTAAGATTGTAAAATTCAGACTTGCTGAAAATTTGTTAAAAGCTAAAACAGGGAAGCAATAATTATCCTATTTATTTGAAATTCTAAAGGGCCTAATCTGCGGTCATACATAGATTTATTATCAAAAAATCTTACTTTTGCCTCCTATTTTGATCATAATGGACCTATTTCACACTCCAACCCACACTCACACCCATGCAGAATTGGCGTGGTAGCTCAGCTGGTTAGAGCGTGCGATTCATAATCGCAAGGTCGGGAGTTCAACCCTCCCTCACGCTACAAACAGAAAAATTAAGAGTCATTAGTCAATACTGATGACTCTTTTTATTTTTGATAAGCATTCACTTTTGATTTAACCGGAATGCCATACCATTAATTTATAAAAAATGGAATCTTCGTCCCGGTTATCAACATTATACCTTTTGTTTCTAAATTTGAGTAGTTTACAGAATTAAAAGCAGAAATTAAAATTAAATGGAGATCAAGAATAGCAAAATACTTGTGATTGGTGGCGCTGGTTTTATTGGTAGTTTTGTAGTGGAAGAATTATTAAAACATCAAGTGGCAGAAGTTGTGGTTTATGACAATTTTACCCGCGGTAAAAAAGAATATCTCGATAATGCTTTGAAAGATTCACGATGCAACATTTTTTCACATGGAGGTGATATACGCGATATAGATATCCTTGATGTTGCGATGAAAGGCAAAGATTATGTGATCTGTTTAGCTGCAATGTGGTTATTACACTGCAAAGATTATCCAAGAACTGCATTCGAAGTAAATATCGCAGGCACTTTTAATGTGCTTGAAGCCTGTGTAAAAAATAATATTAAAAAACTAATCTGGTCCTCCTCTGCATCCGTTTATGGAGATGCTGTTGAAATTCCTATGACTGAAGATCATCCATTCAACAATAAAAATTTTTATGGCGCAACCAAAATTGCCGGAGAAGCAATGTGTACTGCATATAATGACCGGTATGGTTTGCAAGTTATAGGACTTCGTTACATGAATGTCTATGGCCCACATCAGGACCAAACGGCTGCTTACACCGGAGTAATTCCAATCATGTTGAATAAAATTGATGCAAACGAACAACCCATCATTAATGGTGACGGATCACAAGCTTATGATTTTATTTATGTAGAGGATGTGGCAAGGGCTAATGTTTGTTCACTGCAAAGTGAAATACCATTTGGATTTTATAACGTAGGCACCGAAGTGCAAACCAGTATCAAAGAATTATGTGACACCATACTTCGTTTAAAAAATTCCAACCTTATCGTTCAGTACAAACCTTATTCTGCTGATGATGCAAGGGCCCTGGTTCAAAATAGAATTGGTGCACGTGTTAAAGCTGAAATTGAACTTGGATTCAAATACAAATATACCCTGGAAGAGGGATTGACAAAATTAATATCCTGGAGAGAAAGTAGGGATTGAGTTACACATTTACAAATTAATTTTGGACTCCAAATAGCCTCGGATTATTTGTAACTTTAGTAAAATCTCTAAAAACCAGTTTGAATTAGCACATTTAAATTCGTCATGATAGATACCATGTAATTTAAAGCAAATGAAGTACAGTGTATTATCATCTCCCTATAGGTACATTTTTCTTACCGGACTGCTTGTCTATCTGGTCACATCTTATTTCAGCACTGGATTCAATCATCCCGACGAACATTTTCAAATACTGGAGTTTTGCAATTACAAATTAGGTCTTTCTCCGGCAGTGGATCTTCCCTGGGAATTCAATGCAAGAATTCGTCCGGCACTGCAACCTACGATTGTCTATCTACTAATTAAATTTTTTAACCTCTTAAATATAAGTAATCCGTTTACTCATGCTCTTATATTAAGAATATTAACAGCTTTGCTTTCCTGGTTTGTCATTAGCAAGATTTCTTTATTGCTATTAAAAGACTTTTCTACTGAATCAGGGCGAAAACTATTTTTGTTTTTGAATTTTTTTTTATGGTTTGTTCCATTCCTGAGCGTCCGGTTTACTTCTGAAAATTATTCTGCAATTACTTTACTTGGTTCTATTTATTTAATTTTATTAAACAAGGACAGTCTAAATAAAAATCACCTTCAGCTATTTTGGGCGGGATTTCTTCTGGGTCTATCCTTCTTTTTTCGCTTTCAAATTGCTTTTGCTATCCTGGGACTTATTCTTTGGATAGTATTCATTCAAAAATCCAAATGGTCATCCATTATTCTTTTATCTGCTTCAGGTATTTTGGGAATGCTTGTTTGCATTTGCATAGATTTTTGGTTTTATGGCGAAACCTTGTTTACCCCTTATAATTATTTTTATTCCAATATTATTGAACATAAAGCAGCCAGTTTCGGTATTAGTCCCTGGTGGTCTTATTTTACTTGGTTTATCATTCAATGCGTTCCACCTATTAGTATTTTCTTATTGCTATTTTTTTGTATCGGAGGCTTCAAAAACCCAAAACACATTTTCGTTTTTTGCCTGATTCCTTTTCTTTTAGGACATATTGTTGTTGAGCATAAAGAATTGAGATTCTTATTTCCAATGGTAATATTTTTTAACTACATCGCTGCAATTGGAATAGATTATTATTTTTCTATCGAAAAATTTAGAAAATATTTACGATTTATAATCACTCTCTCTTTAATAGTAAATACTCCCTTATTACTTGTTAGAATATTCATGCCATCTCAAGAAGCAATAAATTACTATAAGTATTTATATGATTCTGCATGGAAAAAGCAAACGGTCTTAATCTCCAAAATAAACTCACCTTATCAACTTGGCATTCTTAAGATCAATTTTTATAATTCTCCTTTCTTAGAAAATATTGTTGTTGAAAACGATTTGGCTATAACCGATTACCTCAATGAAAAATCACCTTCTGATGTCTTGATCTTAGAACGGAATCTTAACAATGCTCATGAATATAAGTCTTATAAAATCGAGAGTACATATTGCATTTATCCGGATTGGATTTTACGTATTAATATTAATGATTGGCAAAGTAGATCCAAAATTTGGAAAATAATTAAACTTAAGCGCACTGAATAATTTTCATTATATACAGTTAGTCACAATCTTAAAATCTATATTGAATTTTCTAATTAAAGCTTCTCTACATATTAATTGAACATTTAAATGACAATAAATATCTGATCAAGGATTAGAGATTCAGTTATTTAATAGTTTTTATTCTGAGATTCCATCTTTTTCTACGACTAGTCTTCTACATTTGCTATTCTTTATGTGTGGACTAAGTGGAATATTACAACTAGACGAAAATCCGGTTTCTGAAGCATTGCTAAAGAAAATGACGGACCAATTGGTACATCGTGGCCCTGATGGCCAAGGGATTTTCTGTGAAAATAATATTGGACTTGGACATCAAAGGCTTTCTATTCTCGATTTGAGTGAACATGGTCGCCAACCTATGCCTTCAAAAGATGGAAATTGGATTGTTGTTTTTAATGGTTGCATCTATAATTATCAAAATCTTAAATTTGATTTGCAGAAAAAAGGGCACCAATTTATAAGTACAGGAGATACTGAAGTAATCTGTGAAGGTCTTGCATCTGAAGGTCCTGATTTTTTTAAAAAAATGGATGGCATGTTTGCAATTGCAGCCTGGCATAAACCTTCTAAAAAACTATGGCTATCAAGAGATCGGTTTGGAGTGAAGCCTCTTTACTATTATCAACGCAATGGATTATTTCTGTTTGCTTCTGAAATAAAAGCATTCCTTGTACATCCGGATTTTAAAGTAAAGGTAAATACAGAAGCTTTGAATGAATATTTTACATTTCAAAACTTGTTTTCTTACAAAACACTTTTTGACGGTGTTACTATGTTGCCACCAGCTAATACAGTCTGCGTTCATTCAAATACACCCGTTCTTCACAATTCATGGTGGGATTACAATTATACAAATCCAGATGAAAATCTCAATTTAAATGATTGTGTTGAAGAAACAAAACGACTGCTGGATCAAGCAGTAAAAAAACAAATGGTATCTGATGTTCCAGTTGGATCCTATTTAAGTGGAGGAATGGATAGTGGATCCCTTAGTGTTTTAGCTAGTAGAAAAGTGAATAGACTATATACATTTACAGCAGGTTTTGAAATGAGTGAGGTATACGGTAATGAAGTAGGATATGATGAAAGACTGGATGCGGAGATTACTGCCAACTTTATAAAAAGTGAACATTACGAACAAGTACTGAATGCTGGGGATATCAAATGGAGTTTGCCAAAAGTGGTTTGGCATCTTGAGGATCTCAAAGTTGGCATGAGTTATCCTAATTACTATATCAGCAGATTGGCTTCCAAGTTTGTCAAAGTATGTTTACAAGGAACCGGTGGTGATGAATTATTTGGAGGCTATCCCTGGAGGTATTACCGCGTTTTTAAATCATTGGACCAATCTGCGTTTTTCGAAAATTATTATGGTTTTTGGCAACGACTGGTTTTGGATAATGAAAAACAAAAACTCTTTACTCCAACAGTCTACAAAGAGATGGATATCGATCAGCCTCGAAAAGTTTTTGAAAGAGTATTTCGATTCAATAACCAACTTCGATATGATACACCAGAAGAACATATTCAAAACAGTTTGTATTTTGAAAGCAAGACATTCTTGCCGGGGTTGTTATTGGTTGGCGATAAACTCGCTATGGCTCATGGATTAGAAGAACGTTTTCCATTTCTCGATAATGAGCTTGTAAATTTTGCACAAAAAATTCCTGTAAAATTCAAACTTGGAAATCTAGAACTTATGAAACGGATCGACGAAAACAGTTCTGGCAATAAACATTTGCAATACGGAGAATACGATGATGGTAAAAACGTACTGCGCAAAGCAATGAAGGATATCTTACCCGAAAAAATTATAAATCGTAAAAAGCAAGGATTCAGCTCTCCTGATGAAAGTTGGTACCGAGGTGAAAATGCTGCATATGTAAAAGAATTATTGTTGGGAAAAGATATTGCTTGCCACGAATACATAAATCCGGAATTCATACAAAACATCATTCATGAGCATTGTGACAAACGTATTAACCATCGTCTATTGATTTGGAGTTTCTTGTGTTTTGAATGGTGGTGTAGATTGTTTTTAAATGGAGAAAAAGCGTAAATGTGCATGATTGATGAATTATAAATTACTCGTTAACTTGCAATTCAGATAGAATATATAAATTGATTCGGATATTGTGTTCTTATTTTTTCTATTTTCAAAAAATGGTTTCTATTTAAATTGATAATTATGAAACATATCGTTGTTCTAATTTTTTTAATATTCTCAATTTTGATATCATGTACGTATCATAATGAAGAATGTACAGAAAACCCAAAACAGGATTGTATCTGTACCAAAGAATACAAACCCGTATGTGGTTGTAATAAAAAAACATATGGGAATGCTTGTACTGCTGAATGTGCAGGCATCACGAAGTATTCAGAAGGTGAATGCAAATAATTATATTACTATCGTATTAATTACAATTGGCTTTAGTCAATTACTATAACCTATTTATTCTATAGTGGAAAGAATAAGTGTATTTGATATTTTTAAAATTGGCATAGGGCCATCAAGCTCTCACACCATGGGACCATGGAAGGCTGCCCTTCGGTTTGTTCATGAAATGGACAATGACCAACTAATTGAAAAGACAGAAAAAATACAAGTTGAGCTCTATGGTTCTTTAGCAAAAACGGGAAAAGGTCATGGTACAGATTTAGCAGTCATTCTTGGTTTACTTGGTGAAGATCCAGCAACTATTCCTATTGAGGACGTTTTTTTAAAAGTTGAAAAAGTAACTAATGAATGTAAACTAAAACTAAAGAATAACAAAATCATTTTTTTTCATCCTGAACAAGACATTTTGTTTTTTTCAAATCAAATTCTTCCGTATCATTCTAATGGAATGAATTTTCGAATTTTTTTGAATGATGGTACTTCCTTAAGCCAAATATATTATTCTATTGGCGGTGGTTTTGTTATTAAAGAAGGCGAGCAAGAAAATGTCTCCATTGTAAATATGCCTTATCCAATTGATAGGGCTTCAGAATTAAAAAATTGGTGTGCTTTGTTGGGTTATTCGATTTCACAGGTTGTCATGCAAAATGAATTATCCATACGCAATGAGCCAACCATACATAAAGAACTAATACAAATTTGGAATGTGATGAAGCTTTGCATTTTTAAAGCCTGCTATACAGATGGAATTTTACCTGGAGGATTGAATGTGCAACGAAGGGCAAAAAGTATATCAATTAAACTTCTACCCAAAGTAAATTATTCCAATGTAGATGAATGGATTGATGCTATACGAAAAGGGCCACATGATTTTCGAAATACATTAAAATGGTTGACCTGTTTTGCTTTAGCTGTAAATGAAGAAAATGCAGCATTTGGACGTATCGTTACTGCACCAACAAATGGAGCTGCGGGTGTTATTCCAGCTGTTTTGATGTACCACGTTTGCTTTTCAGAAAGCTTTAAAGAAGAAGATATCATACGATTTCTATTAACAGCCGGTGAAATTGGCAGCTTATTTAAAAAAGGAGCGACAATCTCAGCTGCCATGGGGGGATGCCAGGCCGAAATAGGAGTTTCATCTGCAATGGCAGCAGCTGCTTTAACTGAATGTCTTGGTGGAGATTATAACCAATCGATGATGGCCGCTGAAATTGCAATGGAGCATCATTTGGGAATGACCTGTGATCCAATTGGAGGATTGGTCCAGGTTCCCTGTATTGAACGAAACACAATGGGTGCTATAAAAGCAGTTACAGCTTGTCAAATTGCACTTGAATCAGATCCAGAAAAAGCATTGGTAAGCCTTGATGCAGTCATCAAAACCATGATGGAAACTGCTTTAGATATGAATTCAAAATACAAAGAAACTGCAGATGGTGGATTAGCGATTCATATTCCGGTAAATATTGTCGAATGTTAAGATCTAGACAATATGTCTATTTACAAGGTAAGAAATGGAACCTTAGTTTTTAATTCTCGTTTGAAACATTCATTTAGTATATGTAGAGATTTAAAGCTTTTTTGTTAAAAAATAAGTAGTAAGTTAAAATATTTTACTAGTCAATATTGTTAACCTCCTT
>JAYVIT010000101.1:0-6052 GCA_043769965.1 Saprospiraceae bacterium | reverse complement strand
ATTACGATAACCCCGACAACACAGAATACAAATCACAGCTCGGTGAGTATTTATTAAAACGGGATTCAGTAAATATAAAATAACAAGAAATCAATTTACAATCCCTGTTGTTGCAAGTTTTCAACTTGCAACTCCTCTTTCTCTTCAATACTCAATTTTTAAATTTTATTGGTTTACAACTGATTTTCTTTTCCTCACAATATACTGAAAGTCCCTACTCTTGTTTTGAATTATATTACTAAGAAAATTTCTTTTTTGGATGTTGTCTAACGTCAAAGAATGAAAGTATAATAATCTTATTTTCTCTTGTTCGATAAAGAATTCGTGTCTGAGATGAAAGTTGGAGCCCTCTGATATCTTTATCTTCAATTTGTCCCAATTCAGGATAGCGTTTAAGCAAATTGAAAAGTGCATCCGCTTTATGAATAAATTCTTGTTCTGTGCGTTCTCCCCATTTTTCTTTAATTTACTCTTTGATAGATTTATAGTTTCTCCTGGCTTTGGGAGTAAGGAAAATTTTCATTGGGTTTCGTTCTTAATGTCTTCCCAATCAATAAGGTTTTTATCATCTTCAGATTCTGCATAAGAGAGATAAACCTCTTTTTTTTGTTCTTCCGATAAGGATTTCCAAATTTGGCCTTCGACAGCAGTTTCTCTTTGCTTTAAAAAATCATAGATAGAGCGAAGTAATTGTTCGTTTTCAATTTTATCCAAAATTTCGTGAAGCTTGGATTTAAGTTCAACAGTTCCCATCTCAATTTATTTTTACTCAAATTTAAAAAAATTTTATGAATCCATATAACTATTCTTTTAGCTTCATTGAACATTGAAAATTGAATATTGCAAATTGAGCATTGCGTATTGAGCATTTCTTTTCAAATTGAATTCAAATATTTAATGCTCAATTTGCAATATTCAATTTTTTAGGATCGCAACTGATTTTATTTTCCTCACCACATACTGAAAGTCCTCTTCCACCATCAGATTGTGAAGTGGTATCGCCATGGATTTTTGATCTGCTGTTTGTGCATTGGGAAAATCTTCTGGTTTGATGTGGTATGTTTTTGCATAATAATCGAGCATATGCACGGCATGTGTGCCGGGACGCGTTGCAATTCCTTCTTGTTGCAAATACTCCATCAAATCATTACGCGATACCGGTGATTTGCTTTCATCAATCAGCAATACATATGATTGCCATCCATGTCTGTAGTGATTTGGAATTGTTGGTGTTTTTATCCATGGAATACCTGCAAACTGATCTGCATAAAATTGTGCCCAATGATCGCGGTAATAAATAAAGTCGCGCAATTTTTGCAATTGCACATAACCAACAGCTCCCTGCAGATCCGTCATGCGATAATTGTATCCCACCATTTTAAAATCGGGAAGTATGTATGGCTTTGCTCCTTTATGTCTTTGTTCTTCGGAAATAGATGCACCGTGATTGCGCAGTTGATTGAGATGCTCTGCGATTACATCATCATTTGTAGTTAGCATTCCTCCTTCACCGGTTGTAACGGATTTACGGGGATGAAAAGAAAAACACCCAATGTCTCCGAGTCCTCCTGCAGGCCGGCCCTTGTAGATTGCACCGGAAGCACATGCGCCATCTTCGATCACGGATATTGTGGATGTGCCCGAATGTGCACGGATAAATTCGGATAAGATGGATTGAATGGCTTCGATGTCGGCACAGAGACCGAAGAGATGTACAGGTATAATTGCTTTGGTTTTTTCTGTAAGTGCTGCTTCAATTTTATTGACATCAATATTGAATGTATTTAAATCGATGTCAACGAATACCGGTTTAGCTCCACAATATAAGATTACGTTAGCAGTCGATACCCAGGTAAACGCCGGAACAATCACTTCATCACCGGGACCAACACCAGCAGCAACAAGTGCAAGATGCAAAGCCGTCGTACAATTGGAAACTGCAATTGCATGCTTGACTTTATGTATTTCCGCAAACAGTTTTTCGAATTGAGCCACCTGTGGTCCCTGCGTCATCCATCCCGAAAATATCGGAATCTTGCAGGCTTCCCATTCTTCTTGTCCCATGCTGGGTTGGGAGATTTGGATGTATTTCTTTGCTTCCACGTTTTGTTATTTTGTTTTTTTCGAAAGTTTTGCTTTAAATCTTTGCTTTTGACTATCTCCTAAATTGACCGCTGACCACCGACCATTGACCGCCGTCTGTCTGTACTATATTAATGATCTTAGTTCTGTTAGATTTCTTCTCATTACATGCTTGCCCCCGAATGCTTTCGGGGCTTATTCTCTCCTATTGTCAATTTCTTATTTAATTGAGCATTTAATATTGAAAATTGATTATTGAACATTTGCTTCTTGCTAGTTCGATAAGCTCACTGCGTCGCTCTTACCTCTTACCTCTTGTCAATGGTCAATGGTCAATGGTCAATGGTCAATGGTCAATGGTCAATGGTCAATTTTTTTGAAGCTTCAAAGGTACTGAAAGCCTTAATTAAACCTAATGAGCAGTCTCAATTCTACAAAAATTCAATATGTTTTTTACCACCTTTGGGTGAGGGATAAAAAATACACCTAAGCAACAAATTTGGCTTGATTTCTGCTGCATTAGCCTTTCAATATTCACCCTCGCTTACATTAAATACTATTTAAGGTCACCAGAATTCATTCTGCATTTTAAAAACTAAAGGGTTTATTATGAAAACTACATTTTCATCTATCGAGATTCGCGAGGTTTTGCAATTTAGAAATGCACTTCATTGCTGCATATTTTTTCTAACTATTTTTTTAATTGGTATCGATACGGGTTATAGTCAAAGTATTGCAAGATTAAATCTCGTTGGATCCAATGATGGCAATTTTCACAATAGTGTAAGTGATGATCAGGGTAATATTTATTATTGCACAAGAGATGCATCAAACAATTCTCTCAATGTCACGGCGATGACCAAAGAATTGGTACTACTATGGAGCTACAATTACAATGTAACAAATATCCAACCCATTTCCGGTGTGAATTATAAGAATGGAAAAATTCATATCACAACAGACAGATCAGGAGATGTTGCGATTTTGGTAATCGATCTGATGGGAAATGTACTTTTTTCAAAATTGATGAGTTCGGCAAGTACAACATTTACATCTACCGTGATGCATGACAATAACTATGTCATTGCAACAAGCTACAATACAACAAATGGTTCTGTTCAAATCACTAGACTTACACCGGCATTTGCAACGGTATTCAATAAACGGATAGAATTTACAAACAGGGATCTGATCTATATTGCACACATCAAAAAAATTGGCAATCGGATTTACTTTGGTGGTTCTTCAAGAACGAATGATTCACCTGATGATGCATTCTATTGGTTTTTTGGAGCATTGGAAATGAATGGCAATCTTGCCTTTCTCAATGAGTACAGAGTGGCTAATAATGATCAATATCCTAACAATCATTTGGTTTCTATTGATTCTGTTGCACCGGATCTAATCATCACCGCAGCATATACAAGTGATACCAAAGATGTCGGAGGTTTTTCTACTTATGGAGACGGATTGCTCGTGAAAGTAAATTCATTAACCGGAGCCGTGATAGATCATTTAATAATTAGTCCGCCAAAAGATGAAGACTGGATATTTTATTTGGGAATGAAATATCAGGCTAATAAAATAAGAGTATCTGGTATTCAAGGTGTGGATCAGGATTTCAGTAACTCGGGATTGTTGTTTGGTGAAATAGATCTCGATTTTAAAAATTATAAATTCAAATATTCTACAAGCAGAGCACCGAATAATCGTTTAACAAAATTTATAGATTTTGATCATATCAGTGGAAGCTTATCTGGTACACCAATCATGATGACGGCACACGGAAACGGCATTTGTAAATCCACCAATGAATGTTTTACTGAAGTCAATATGATTACCCTTAACAGGGAGTTTATTCGAATACCAAATAGGTATACACTTGTCGATATCACGTATCCAATCACAGATTTAATTGTACAGCGAAAACCAATACAAGTATCAATGACGGCGAATTGCGGCGCAGCAACCTGTGAAGACACGCACATCATTCAAATCTGCAAGTCGCGCTATGTGTATGATTACAGCGCGATTCAATTGAATCCAAACAAAGTGACCAATCTTACAACCAACATTGCGAACATGACACACGATCGCATCAATAAAAAAATCATCATCGATCCATTGCAAAGCGGTACAGAGATCGTGTTGATGGAAACGCAAATCAATTTATTTTTAAAACAACTCGATACTTTCAAATTTGTCATCATCAGTGATTCATTACCGGTGCTAGATCTGGGTCCCGACAGAGTGCTTTGTAATAATGGTGACTCAATAGTATTGAGTTTTGGATTGGATTCTATACATTGGTCCAATGGAAGTATTGGTAAATCGATTACTGTAAAATCTCCGGGCAAATACTATGGTAGTTATACCAACATCTGCGGATCGGTTGCAGATACCATATTGATTACATTGGATCAGACTCCCAGGCTCATACTTGGCGATGATGCTTTGATCTGTGGTAATCAATCTGTAACATTAAATTCAAATTACGACAACACCATCTGGAGCAATGGCGGTAGAGGACGAAGTATCGTAGTAAGCACAGCAGGAAAAATAACCGGTTTCATCAGCACGCCTTGTGGTACTTCATTTGATACAATCGAAGTTTTTAAATTTGATAAAAGTTCGCTTACCGCGGGTGCTGATCAGATTATCTGTGATCCGGAAACTAATTTATCTGGAAGTTTTATAAATCCGAACGTTAAAATATATTCCCCTGCAATTGAGTGGAAACAAATTGATGCGCTTCCTCCGGTTGCATTTGATGATAGATTCAAATTAGATCCAAAGGCAAGTAATCTGAGCAAAGATGTCAATCATTTTTTCGAACTCAACATCCGGATCGGAAACTCTTGCATACAAAAAGATACCGTAAAAATATTTTCGCAAACTTGTTTTATCGATAGTTGTGCATTTATCATTGAAAAAAATTGTTTGGCGAATGGCATGGTGGAATTACGGGCCATTGATGCGAATGCCAGAACGATTACGCCCAAAGCAAGACAACGCGAATTCTTTTGGGATATCAAAGATGGTCCTGCGGGTAAAGGATATTCGGTGACAAATAAAAATCCTGTGGTAGTTTCCAATCACACAAAATATTGTTTGACTTCAAAAATCTATAGTTGGCCGGCAGGAAAACCGCATACTATAGAATATGCAGAAATCTGCGAATTGGAATCCTGTGATTCACTCGAATTGAATTGCACCGGACCCTGTGAAGATTTTTCATTTATACTTTCGTCTTGTCTCGACGACTATGATGAAGATTACAATTTAAATTTTCCGGCACAGTTTTGCAGATCGGTTTGCATCAACAATTGCAATTACATCGTCGGCATTTTTGATTTGGATGGAGATTTAATTGATCCGAATTTTTATACCGTAAAATGGTCCACAGGAGAAACCGGAGTAGCCAGTATGCAGAAAGGTTGTTTCAATTACGTACTCACTGTGGAGGTGCGCAGAGGAGATTGCGTATGGTATGGAAGATATCGTCCGAGTTGTACAAAATATAACGGATTCAGTGGCAATCAAACCAGCATGAAAAGCTCTGGCCCTGAAAACATAGATATACAATCCATCCAAATGTTGCTCGACAACAAAAATGAATTTTCCATTTTTGATTTGTATGGTCGGTATGTTGGTAAAGATGAAATTGTATTTTCGCAATTGAAAGCGGGATTGTATTTTATCAGAGCGAAGGAGAATGGGAGGGAGGTTGTGAGGAAGGTGGTGGTGAGTGGAGGGGAAAATAAAAGGAATTAAACTAAAATAGTGTCACTCATTACATTGATCAAATAGTATCAGAATTTTACCAGAGATTGGCAGCAAAGAATTTGATTATTTTTGTATTTCAATATTTGTATCTTTGAAAAAATATTCTGCACAATGGATATTCAATCAGAAAAATTAAAGCTAATCGAATGGTTATCTTCTTTGAAGGACCAGGACATCATTGAAA
>JAYVIT010000100.1:0-4943 GCA_043769965.1 Saprospiraceae bacterium | reverse complement strand
TGCTATTCTTAGATCCATTGTGGATACTACGATTAAATCCGGTAAAGAAGTTTTCGGAGAATTAATAAATATCGCTAATTTAACTACTGAATAGTTACCTTAAATTTAATTACTAATTATTAATTACATGACTCTAAGCATCTATCTTATTGCTTCCCCTTGTTAGTGGTCTTATAGTTTAATAAACTTAGTTCTATAAGGTTTCCCTGAGGATTGACCTTGAAGAAAATATATTCCTGGTATAAGAGCACTGATGTCAACTAATGTTACAGGACTAGTGATTTTAAAATTTGTAATCTGCTCACCAAATTGATTCAGACATTTTATATCAATCGATCCATTATCAAAATCATGATGAATAATTTTTAATGCTTGATTCGCAGGATTAGGATAGATACTAATCGCAGTTACATTCAAATCATTTGTGCCAACAACTTGTTTTTTATACCTCGCAAAAAATTGCCAAATCACTTCACTCGCTTTAAAATCCTGACATGTTGTTCCAATAACAAAAGCTGTGCCTGGCCAGGTATGACCGCCATTGATTATTTTATAATGTTGCACTTCATTTATTCCCGGATAAATGTAAAGTTCTGCAGTAGCACCGTCGGTTGTGTTGATATTAGGTACATTAGTTTGAATTAGATCCAGTTTATTCAATCCGTTCTTTGCAATCCAATAATCCAACACTGCAGGTATTGAGAATACTCCAGGGGAACCCTCATAATTGACAACGCCATCTGCATTGCCATGAATTTCCATTACAGGAATAGCATTTGCATTTTTGCATTGCGTTAAGGTTAGCGCAGTCATTGATCCGGTTACCGATGCAATTGCTGCAAAGCGATTGCTTACACAAGCCATATGATAACTCATAAATCCACCATTGGACATTCCGGTGCTGTAAATTCTATCCGGATCAATGGAATAGGCTTTAGATAAAGAGTCTATCATTGCATGTATAAATCCAACATCATCCACACCACTTGCCCCAACTAATCCGCAATTCCAGAAAGCCTGATTCGTCTGATTCAATGTTCCATTTGGATGCACGACTATAAAATTAGCCGTATCTGCAATTTTTCTAAAATCTCCATAAAACTCCTGTTGATCTCCATTGGAACCATAACCATGTAAATTAAATACCAGAGGCGTTGGATTTCCTGGAGCATAAATGGCGGGAACATAAAATGAAAAAGTGCGGGTTAAACCATCATGAACAATAGTTGCTTGAATTGTTTTTTGGGAATAACCACAATATGTAATAACTATGGAAATACAGATTGCTAATAAATATTTTGATTTTTGCATGTCAATGGTTTAATTGTTATATTGCTAAATTGTTAAATTGTTGTCTTTGCCTATTGCCCCTTTCTTCTTGCCCCTTGCCTCTTGCCAATTTCTCCCTCCAAGCCGCTTTCGCTCCCGATTGCTATCGGGATTCACTCAGACTGCTGTTGCAGTCTGTCACGCATGGCGTGAATCGTTCAGTCATTCAAAAACAATCTTCACCAAATTCAATTTCCCATTATTCTCACTTGGTATCAACAAACTATTTGCACTCAATTCCATCGCATCCTGAAAACGGAGATTTAAATTTTTATAAGAAGTGTTGAGTATGCTCTTGCGGATGTGATCTCCATTTGGTTTTAATAAGTATTCGGATACTGTGCCTTCCGAACTTATTGCATCGTTGAAAATAATACCGAGCAATGCACTGGTGCGAAAAACAAAAAACGAACTAAACAATCCTTCATCATCTTGTGAATATTGTCTCTTATGCAATACCCTATCCCAATCTAATTTTCCATCCTTGTCAAATGATGCTACGATAATGTCATCAAAATAATAATCAAACCATCTGGATGGAAAAGCGCCGGTCGGATCTGATGAACTGAAATAAGGTCGCCGGCTCAACTCTTTGGTATTTTCATAAAAAATCAGGCAGCCTCCATCTCTTTTCAAAACAATGCTCCTGGTATTTAATTCACTGGATCCTAATATTGATTTTTTACCTTTTCCATTCCATTCGTCGAGCAACTCTGTTGTAAACGGTGTATACACTGTAGAAATAATACTTAAGTCTTGTTTCAAACAATTAAAAACATAACCTTTAGGTGGCTGATGGATTTTTTCTGTATACAACCCACCTATAACCAGTTGCTTATTCTGATTATCAAATTTTGCAACTCCATTGGTGAAAATAACATTGTCAAATGCAAGAATCTGGTTTGTTGATTTTATTCCAGACAAATCAATTTTACTTACTACGGTTTGAATTTTCTTCTTGCTAGAATTTTCTTCTTTCAATCTGCCAAACACAAAAACTAATCCATCGTTACTGATTTCAAATTCTCTGATCACAACATGGTCTGCATCCAGAACTTTTTCTATATTAATCGTGTAATACGTCGAGTCTTGCTTGCGATTATACAGCAATAATTGTTTTTCATTATTAACATTATAAAATTCTATGCCTGTCCAATTTTTATCTTCTGAAGTTTTAATTTTTATTCCCTCGTCATTCGATAATGAAAGTCCAGAAAACAAAAACTTTTCACTGAGTAATTCCGCTTGTGCATTGAAGATCGAGTAGTTAATGCTGTAATCGGTTTCCAGTTTTGAAATGAAAAATATACCAATGTCATTACCACTTTCGTATGATTCGATGATTCGCCATTTTTTACCGGGTATCTCAATGCTTTTTTCCTGGCTCCATTCAAAATCAGGATATAAGGTCTGATAACTCAATTTAAAGGATTTGTCTCTAAGCAATGATGTGGTTCCATTTGGATGAGTCAAGATGTAATAGGAAAAATCATTTTTGATGTTAATATCTGGAGAAATCAATACGTTTTGACCTGACAGAGAAATCATGCAAATCAGGTAAGTTATAATTAAACAAAATCGATGTAGGGTCATAATAAAAATATCCGGCTATTTTCGCACATAATTACGAAGATCGGATGAAAGCTCCAAGTATAATCGAATGCGTACCTAATTTTAGTGAAGGCAGAAATGATCAGATCATCCAGGGCATTGAAGAATCTATCCGCAAAGTAGCCGGTGTGAAGTTGTTGCATGTGGATCCGGGCAAGTCAACCAATCGCACGGTGGTCACTTTTGCCGGAGATCCGGATTCGGTTATTGAAGCTGCATTTCAATCCATCTCTTTTGCAGCCAAATCGATTGACATGAAACAACATCAGGGAGAACATCCTCGTATGGGAGCTACCGACGTCTGTCCTTTGATTCCAATCAGTGGGATAAGTATGGAGGAAACTGTCAAATATGCCAGGAAACTGGCTGAACGAGTCGGCAAAGAATTGAAGATACCGGTTTATCTCTATGAAGCTGCAGCAACTGCTGCTTATCGAAAAAATCTTGCCGATATCCGTAGTGGAGAATATGAAGGCTTTGAACAAAAAATGAAATTGCCAGAATGGAAACCTGACTTTGGCCCGGTTGAGTTCAATACACAATCCGGTGCCACAGTAATCGGTGCAAGAGATTTTCTGATAGCTTACAATGTCAATTTGAATACTCGTTCTGTGAAACTCGCCAATGAAGTTGCATTTGACATTCGCGAAAACGGGCGTCCCATGAAAGATGAAATAGGCAAACTAATAAAGGATGATCATGATCAAGTACTGCGATACCTGGGTAGTTGCAAATCTGTGAAAGCAATCGGATGGTACATCGATGAATACCAACTTGCACAGGTTTCGATGAATTTGACGAATATGAATGAAACGGCACTTCATACCGCATTTGAAGAATGCAGAAAAGCTGCCGATAAATATGGTTTGTTGGTTATCGGTTCTGAATTAGTAGGATTGGTACCTAAGAAAGCCTTGATCGATGCCGGAAATTATTTTCTAAAAAAACAAAAGCGTTCATTGGGAGTATCTGAAGAAGAATTAATCAATATAGCAATTCAATCTTTGGGTTTGAATTCAATAACTCCATTTGATCCGCAAAAAAGAATAATCGAATGTATGCTCGAAGAAAAAACAAATAAACTCACACACCTTAGCCTTGAAAAATTTGTACAGGAAACAGCTTCTGAAAGTCCTGCACCTGGCGGTGGTTCGGTGTCTGCATATCTTGGCTCATTGGGTGCAGCGTTGGGAGCAATGGTTGCAAATCTAACTGCACATAAAAAGGGATATGAAGATCAATTTGAATTTTTTTCAAGTGCTGCTGAGCAAGCACAAAGCAGAATAAAAGAATTATTATTCCTGGTCGATGAAGATACAAAAGCATTTAATGCAATCATGGAAGCATATCGATTGCCAAAAGTCTCACCCGAAGAAAAGTCTTCGCGCAAAAAAGCAATCAAAAAAGCAAATCAATATGCCATTGATATACCAATGAAAACCATGGAAACTGCAGCAGATTGTTTGCCATTTATCAAAAGCATGACAGAACGTGGTAATCCAAATTCAATAAGCGACGCAGGTGTTGGTGCATTATGCATTCAGGCAGCTGTTAGTGGTGCTGCATTAAACGTGCAAATAAATGCTGCAGGACTCGAAGATGAATCTTTGAAAAAATCCTTATTTGAAAAATCGCAAGAGCTGGAAGCAAAAACAAAAAAGGAAGTGGAGGAAATTATTGCAGCGATTAAATTGAAGATAGGAAAGTAGAGGAGCAAGGGGCAATAGATGACTGAACGATTCACGCCATGCGTGACAGACTGTGACAACAGTCTGAGTGAATCCCGATAGCAATCGGGAGCGAAAGCGGCTTGGAGGAAGCAAGAGGCAATAGGCAAAAGGAAATAGGAAATAGGCAAAAACAACAATTTAGCCCATAGGGATCCCTACGGGACAATTTAGCAATTTAACCATCCAACAATTTAGCAATTCAACAATTTAACAATTAATCAATTTACCAATGAATCAAAAAACCAATTACGGCGCACTCACCACATTGATTAC
>JAYVIT010000099.1:0-2263 GCA_043769965.1 Saprospiraceae bacterium | reverse complement strand
ATCTTAAACGATATGAATGTAAGCTTGCCTAATTACCGTTTCCAGGTAATGCTGCAGCAGGCAAATGAATTGTGCAATGATATAAAATCACTTGGCAGTTCGCTATTATCTGCATTGGAGAAAAAAGATGGAGAAGAAATGGCCTTGCTTCGTTCTGCACATGAATTTCAGATGTTGGAAATGATGAAAGATGTGAAGGAAAAACAAAGGGATGAGGCGAAGGAGAATTTAAGCAGTTTAAATATTTCAAGAGACGTAATAACAGCAAGGAGGGATTATTATTCGAGCAGACAATTAAAAAATGATAACGAACAGGAACATTTAGATTCATTATCAAGGTCATTAGTTTACCAGGAAATTCAGGGAGGAAGCGAGTTGCTGGCAAGCTTTCTCTATCAAGTGCCAGAAGTTACTGTTGGTCTTTGGTCTTGGGGTGCAACCAAAGGAGGAGTACATTTGGCTAATGCAGCAAAATCACTTGGAATTGCCAGTGGAATTATGGCCAACAGAACATCAACTGGTGGTAATATTGCAAATACAGAAGGGAGTTATTTACGAAGAAAAGAAGATTGGGATTTTCAGGCAAGTTCAGCGGAACTTGAATTAAAACAAATAGACAAACAAATAATCGCCGCAGAAATCAGGTTAGCCGTTGGTGAAAAGGAAATTGAAAATCACAGCTTGCAAATGGAACAATCCAGAGAAGTGGATGATTACATGCGGAGCAAATTCACCAATACAGAATTGTACGACTGGATGGTGGGACAGCTTTCAAAAGTATATTTCCAAAGCTATCAGTTAGCATACTCTACTGCCAAAAAGGCCGAGAAATGTTTGCAACATGAATTAGGTTTGCAAGCAACCAATTATGTACAGTTTGGATATTGGGACAGTTTGAAGAAAGGTTTATTAAGTGGCGAAAAATTGCAGTACGATTTAAGAAAATTAGAGAATACTTATCTGGAACAGAATAAACGGGAATACGAAGTTGTCAAACATATTTCAATATCCATACTGGATCCTTTGGCCTTAATAAAGTTGCATTCAACAGGAAGCTGTGATTTTGAAATTCCGGAAGTTTTGTATGATATGGATCACTCCGGTCAATTTTTCAGAAGATTAAAATCAGTGAGTATTAGTTTACCATGTATTGCTGGACCATACACTTCAGTTAGTGCCAAACTTTCGTTGGTCAAGAACAGGTATCGTAAAAACACTAATCCTGACAATGCTGCGAACACGGGTTATGCCGAAGACCCTGGTAATGACGACAGGTTTATATACAACATAGGAGCCATACAATCCATTGCTACCAGCAATGCCCAAAACGATAGTGGGGTTTTTGAATTAAACTTCAGAGATGAACGCTACCTTCCTTTTGAAGGCTGTGGTGCTATCAGCAAATGGAAACTGGAATTACCTTCTGTAGTCAAACAGTTTGATTACAATACCATAGCGGATGTAATCCTGCATGTTAAGTACACTTCCCGCGATGGTGGTGATGTCTTTAAAGGACTGGTTGAAGTTGATCTTACACAAAAACTTGGGCTAATTACCCAACAACTCAATGAAACAGGTTTACATTTAGCTCAGAATATAAAACATGATCAACCTGATCAATGGTACATTCTGAAAGAAAATGGCTCAGTTGAATTGAAAATAGATAAATCAAGATTGCCATATTTTGCACAATCATTGAAAGCAAATATTGAAAGTGTAAGATTTATCGTAAAATGCTCTGCACTTCCACCTTCGACAGTTGATTCGATATCAATGAACCTGGTTCTTCCGGCCACTACTACAAATGAAACAATCACTTTATCCAAAGTTACTGAATGGGGAGAAATTATGGAAGGCCAAAGCATCTTAATAAGTCAAGATGTCAATCAGATTAAAATTGATTCAACCTTTAAAATATCTATTGATAAAACTCAATTTGAGACTCTGGATGAATTAATAATGTTGGTGAAGTTTAGTTTTTAACAGCTAAAAATCATGCAAAATATTGAATACTACGGCAATATTTGAGTTTAGAGGTATTCTGGAGATATGAAAAATCACAAAACCCAGCCAAAAACACTCAAAATGCCATCAGACCAATGTACTAAGAGAGAAACCGACAGTGAGGATATATAATATTTGAAAACGAAGTATCAAACGGAAAAGTATGTTTGAAAATTTTGAACTCAGTGCCTGATTGAACGTTTAATCCTGCATAAACTTTTTTAGAAGGGAGAAAGTTTTTCTTCAAAATTCTCACATA
>JAYVIT010000098.1:0-2501 GCA_043769965.1 Saprospiraceae bacterium | reverse complement strand
TTCCGCGAGATATACTCTTGGTCTTGCTAAGGCTATGGTTAAAAAACAAAGGCCTATCAAATTGAGCAAATGTATACTTGGTAGCAATTTTAATTTAATGGATCTTGTTTGATTTAGGCCAGTTAGCGAAGAAAATTTTAAGGCATTGTCTTGCAAATTTTCTTTTTTATAACTCCAGTAATACAAAACACAGATGATGGGTATCAAGGCCAGAAAATAAGGACTGTAAAAGTTAGTCTGCGAAATTTTATTCAGCATGGCTTATCTTATATTATCTGATCTTGTTTGATTGACTATTTCAATGGCATTTTCCATGAAAGCTGTATACATGTCTTCTGAAGTGCTGCCTTTTGCAAATTTCACAATATCGGAGATGGTAAGCAAGCTGTGCAGTTTTTGATGCAAATCTTTAGGCCAGTCCTTGATGGTACTATGATCCATTATCTCTGTACTTGTCATTTCCAAGGCATCGAAACTGTATCTCTTGCCAATATAATCGCGGATGATAAATGTAAGTTCTGTTTGGTATTCTTTGATGAGTCCACCTTGCCAAAGTTGCTTTTGATTAAGTTGATTCAGTCTAATTAACGCTTCCGTGTCATATGGGACAACCATTGGTTTTTCCTTTTGCTCTACGGGCAATAATCTTGGTTTTCGTCTTTGAAAATACCTGTATGCAAAGAATAAAGCCAAAGCAAATGCCAAGATACCCACTGCCTTCCAAACATATTCCCAAGGTGACTCAGGAATTTCTATTACATCCTTATTTTCAGAAATTTCCAATAGGCTATCGCGTTCCATTCCTTTGGGCATAGTGACGATGAGCGTTGAAGATTTATAATCGATTCCCGAAAGTTGAGTAGTTCCATTTATGGAGGGAGCAGGGAGTACGAATTTTCCCGGACTAAAAAAGGAAAGCTTGAATTGAGCACTCCATTGATTATTTTCTAAGACCATAACTTCTTTAGGAAATAGGAATAGCCCATCCTTAAAGTATGGTAAAAATTTTCCTCCATCCGAGATTTGAACGTCGGCATATTCATCCAAAAGAGTTGTATCCATAGAGTAGAACTCATTCTTGATATCATTCAGCGACCATTGAATATTATGTTTAGAATCTTCTTTTGGCAATGAGGTCGCTGTCAATTTCACCGTTATAGATTCTCCTATTCCTATGGTGTCACGATCTAATTGACAAGTCAGAGATGCCTGTGCCATAGACGTAATGGCAAAAAGAAAATAGAGTACAAATGCACAAAACTTATCCATTTACTTTCTCTTTTTAAAAAACCCAATCAAGGATTTGATATAATCCCGACTCACATCAACATGGATACAATCGCTATTTAATTTTACAAACATTCGCTCCATTGCCTCTTTTAAATGGGCACGCTTTTGTTTGTATGATTTTACCATGTTCTCATCTGAGGTGTCTATATAAAGCGTCCTATGGTTTTCAGCATCATACAAGTGAACAATTCCCATGTCTGGAATGTCATGTTCGGATGGGTCATATAAATTTATGCCGATGATATCGTGCTTTTGTGCCGCAAGTGAAAGTGGAAGTTCAAAATCTGGTGACATGAAATCACTAAGTACAAAAGTAATAGAGCGCTTCTTTTGCACATTTGTAAAGTATTTCAATGCCTCACCCAGGTTACTTCCTTTGTTAGCAGGTTCGATGTTGATGATTTCCCGTATGATGCGTAAAATATTTTTCTTTCCCTTCTTTGGTGGCAAGTAACATTCTATCGTGTCTGAAAAGAAAATCGCTCCTACCTTGTCATTGTTATTGATGGCCGAAAATGAAATTATAGCCGCAATTTCTGCAGCAATTTCTTTTTTAACAACGGACTTTATGCCAAAATTCATGGATTGGCTAACATCGATGAGAAGCATCACAGTAAGTTCTCTTTCTTCGTCATATACTTTTATATACGGGCTTCCAGATCTTGCGGTAACATTCCAGTCTATATGTCTCACGTCATCGCCATATGAATATTCTCTCACTTCACTAAATGAAACACCATGACCTTTGAAGGAGGAATGGTATGAGCCTGCAAACACCTGGTTGCTCAGCCCTTTAGTCTTGATCTCAATTCGTCTAACTTTTTTAATCAATTCCGATGTGTCCATTGCTCCTCTTAATTTAGCCTATATCGTGACTTCGGATTTTTTTCTGCAACAATTTTATCGTAGGGCAGAACAAGCGACTTTTGACCATAGATTGTATTGAACTTATTCCGGCAAATAATGCCTTGATCGCCCAGCGTATGCAAATCAAAAACTGCATTTCTAAAATAAGATTGGTCGTCATCCTGAAAGCTCTTAGATCTCGAATCTATAACCATCGAATCAATGCTTTTCTTTAGCACATCATTATAACGATAAAAATCTGCAAGGCTCAACTCTTTGTCCTTTCCCAGATCATAGATAAAGGGAACTTCAATCAATTGTGACGCATCTGAAGACTGAAATACAAACAGGCCACTGAACAATGT
>JAYVIT010000097.1:0-2066 GCA_043769965.1 Saprospiraceae bacterium | reverse complement strand
TCTCGATACCTGGTTTTCATCCTGGCTTTGGCCGATTTCCGTTTTCGATGGAGATAACAACACAAAAGATTTTCAATATTACTTTCCAACAAGTGTTCTAGTAACCGGTTGGGATATTATTTTTCTATGGGTTGCAAGAATGATCATGGCTTCATATGAATGGAAAGGTACTTTTCCGTTTCATAAAGTATATTTTACAGGCATGGTCAGGGATAAGCAACGCAGAAAAATGAGTAAGTCACTTGGTAATTCTCCGGATGCTTTAAAGTTGATTGATGATTTCGGTGCGGATGGAGTGCGATTTGGAATGTTGGCTTGTTCACCTGCGGGTGGTGATTTATTGTTTGATGAAAAGTTATGCGAACAAGGCAGAAACTTTTCTAATAAAATGTGGAATGCACTTCGACTTATTAAAGGATGGCAAGTTGATTCAACAAAGAATTGTACTGACGGAGAAAAATTATTGATTCGTTGGATTGATCACAGGTTTAATGAAATTCTGGAAGAAACAGATAAACAATTTGATCAATTAAAATTGTCAGAAGCATTAAAAACATTGTACTCTTTTGTTTGGGAAGACTTCTGTGCATTTTATCTTGAAGTGGCTAAGCCCGGAATGAACGTTGAGATTTCTGAGGAGCTTTACTTAAAAACACTTCATGTATACGAAAGGATTTGCATCGTGTTGCATCCATTTATGCCTTTCATTACGGAGGAAATCTGGCATGGATTAAAACAAAGAAAAGTTGGAGAAGATTGTATGATGAGTCAGTACCCAAAATGGGAAACGCAGGATAGGATACTATTGAATGATATTCAGGAAATTCGTTCTGTAATTACTCAAGTGAGAGAATTGCGGAATAAGAATAATGTTAAGATGCAGGTGCCGGTGCCTTTGTATATCATGCAGAATGATCAGGGGAGTTTATTAAGTGTCAATGGTGCAATCGATATATTGAAAAAAACTGCTGCTTTAAGTGAAGTGAATAATACAAAAATTGAAATCGCAGGTGCGCAATCTTTTCTTGGAATGCGTGATAAGTATTATCTGGTACTGCCGGTAACTCTTAATATCGAATCAGAAAAAACGGATTTACTTAAAGAGATTGAATATACTGAAGGTTTTATATCATCTGTGAATAAAAAATTAGAGAATCCCCGGTTTGTAAGTTCGGCGCCGGAAGCATTGCTTGATAATGAGAGAAAAAAATTATTGGATGGACAGTCCCGCCTAAAAGCCTTGCAAGAGAGACTGGCAAGTCTTTAAAAATAATTGAACCAGTTTGGTTAAAAATTTACTTTAAGATAGTGGCATAAAAAATAAAAAAGGGCTCCTTGCGAAGCCCTTTTTTATTTCATTAGGGTGTAATGCAGATAGAATTTTCTTGAGAGGTTAGCATTTACTTTTAAATACAATACAAAGATCGCGTAGTCAATCCTGAAAAACAATCGGGAGATACTACCATTTTATAATATGGTTCTTTAGTAGTATATTTAAAATATTATGCGAATCCGAATTGTTAACTGCAATAAAATTAAATTAATCAAGCCCAAACCCTGAAAGGGTGACATGATTATAGAACAACAAAAAAAGGGCCTCTCGCGAAGCCCTCTCTATGTTTTTTAGGGTGTTATACAGTTAGATTTTTCATTTGAGGAAGTATTTACATTTAAATACAAAACAAAGATCGTGTTGTCCACGATAGAAAACAATCGGTAATAAATACCATTTTTTAAATTGGTACTTTGTGAGTATTCGATGGACTTTGTTGGGATTAAAGACCATAATCTGTTAGGGTATATCCGGTTTTTTAATTGGTTCAATCTGACCAATCATACTACTACTTTAGTAGTATTTCTTGGGTTATAAAATTTTAGTAAATACCTAGTTTCTAATAGCTTATGAATTCATAGTCCAATCTTTTTAATACTCTTGCGATAACCTTGCAATGACAAATAACATTATATTTGGAGCGTAAACCATTTTCAATAATCAATTAAAACCAACTTTATGTCAAGTAGACCTAGTATTTCAAAAAATGGGAGTTCTTTCGATCGCTGGTTAA
>JAYVIT010000096.1:0-8195 GCA_043769965.1 Saprospiraceae bacterium | reverse complement strand
CATGTGATTCGTCGCGAACTGCGCACAAGACCGGGACAAAAATTTAGTCGTTCCGATATTATTCGTTCACAAAGAGCGATAATGGCATTGGGATTTTTTAATCCGGAGTCATTGGGTATTAATACTCCTGTCAATGCAAAAAGAGGAACAGTCGATATTGAATATGCAGTGGAAGAAAGACCATCCGATCAATTGGAATTATCTGCAGGATGGAGTGCATTTGGATTGATTGGTACACTGGGAGTTGTTTTTAATAATTTTTCTACGCGCAACTTTTTTAAAAAATCATCCTGGCATCCTTTGCCACAGGGAGATGGTCAGAAGTTATCGCTTCGTGCACAAACTAATGGACGATATTATCAATCTTATAATTTTTCATTTACTGAACCCTGGCTGGGAGGAAAAAGACCAACATCATTATCCGTTGGTGGAATTTATAGTTTGATTGATAATTCAGCATTTAGCACTTCATCTGGTGGTAGACTGAGTATTACTCGTCTATCTGGTACCTTAGGATCTCAGTTGACTTGGCCGGATGACAACTTTGCGGTATCCGCTTCATTAAACCTCGAGCGAATCCGTCTTCAAGATTATTTGGGTTTTTATGCCGGAACAACTCCGGTTAAGGATGGAGATTTTTATAACATCTCATCAAAATTTACTTTCGTCCGATCCACAGTTTCTGATCCTTTGTTTCCAAGATCAGGATCACGTATATCATTATCACTCCAACTCACGCCTCCGTATTCTTTGTTCAGAAGCAATTGGAATCCGGATTCTATAGGAGTAAGTGAAAGATATCGTTGGGTGGAATATCACAAATGGAGAATTGATGGAGAATGGTACGTCAATCTTGTTGATAAACTCGTATTATCATTCCATGCAAAAATCGGAATACTGGGTTACTATGATAAAAAATTAAGTGCACCACCATTCGAACGGTTTGTATTGGGGGGAGATGGACTCAATAATCAATCTTTCACAGTTACGGGTCGCGATGTTTTTTCTTTAAGAGGATATGAGGTTGAAGATGTAAAAGCAAAAACAATTGAAGAAAGAGTGTTGAATCAAAATCCGGAAGACGCTACCATCTTCAATAAATTCACTATGGAGTTGCGCTATCCTTTATCATTAAATCCAAGTGCAACAATCTTTGGAACAATTTGGGCGCAAGGTGGTAATTCATGGAATGCATTTAAAGATTATAATCCATTTGAATTAAAACGATCTGTTGGAGTTGGATTAAGAGTATTCCTTCCCATGTTTGGTTTACTTGGATTTGATTACGGCATCGGTTTTGACAAACCTTGGTTAAACCCCTCCACAACCTCGTGGAAAGATTATGCAAAATTCAGTTTGGTACTGGGATTTGAACCGGAGTAAATTCAGTTGGCAGTTTACAGTTAGCAGTTTACAGTTTTTTTTACACTGAGCATTTCGAAGTGACAACAAATTGTTGTTGCAAGTTTACAACATGCACTTGTTGTTGCAAGTTTGCAACTTGCAACCAACTTCAATAGAAAATCAAATTCTGCTTTTAAAAAAATTCAAAAACTGCCTCCCCCAGCTCGGTGTAGGCTGCGCCTACGTCGAAGTGAACGGCAAACTCCGTTTGCCAAAAATATGCTATGAAAATAAAATTTCAATTGAATTGCGAATTTGCTTATTATAAATTGCAAATTGATAGTGAAAAAATATCATGATCCTTCAAACCATTCAAGATTTGCAAAACGGATTTTGCCTGACGCACAGACCCGGGTTTAAGGAGTGCACGGGTGCATTCTGAGTCAAATGGGATAATTTCATTTCGCCCTTACAGGGCTCGAAATGATTTTGTTCATTAACGATGGGCGATGCCCATCGTTATGCCATTTCGCCCTTTCAGGGCTTTGACTTTCCTTCAATCAAAATCATTATTTGTTCAAAATTTTTTCATACCTTGAATGGTTGATAAATAAAAGTATCACGTATATAAAGGACTATCTTAATTTGTTCTAAAAATTTTAATGCCCTGAAAGGGCAACATAATATAGGATCGGGCATCGCCCGATCTAATGAACCAAATTAATTCCAAGCCTGAAGGGCTTGAATGTATTTATCAATGATTGTACTATTTTAAATTTCAGTTGTATTTATTATCATACTTAATCGATTTTTATAGATCAATTTCTATTGAATCCTAATCGAATAAAATTATGGCTATTGGAATAATATTTTTTTCTAACAACCAACATCTACCATCTAACAGCTCTACTCTTTATCTTTGATCTTTGATTTAGATTCAGGTATGAAATATTCCAAAGAACAAACAACTACATTAAACAATCTCACCAAAGATTTTCTAAACGGAAAATCAATTTCAACTAATAAAGAATTGGATGAATTAAAATCCGTAATCCGTTTTCATGAATGGCAATATTATGTACACGATAATCCATTGATTTCAGATTATGAGTATGATCAGATTTATAAAATTTTAGAAAAGGTGGAGAAAGATCATCCGGATTGGATCACAACAGATTCTCCAACACAGCGGGTCTCGAGTGATTTGGTGGATGAATTTAAATCGGTCGAACATTTGAGTCCAATGTTGTCTTTGGAAAATTCCTACAACGCTGATGATCTTAAAGACTTTGATACGCGTGTAAAAAAATTATGCGCATTAAAAGAAGGAGATGAATTGAGCTATTTTGCAGAACCAAAATTTGATGGTGGAAGTATTGCTTTGATTTATGAAAATGATTTTCTGGTTCGTGGTGCAACTCGTGGTGATGGAGCCAAAGGTGAAAAAATAACTTCCAATGCACGTACCATTCGATCAGTTCCTTTGAAAGCTGCATTTTCAGAATATGGAATTGGAAAAGTGGAATTGAGAGGTGAAGCTGTGATCAGCAAATCCATGTTCGAAAAAATAAATGAGTATCGCGAAACAGAAGGACTTGCATTATTGGCGAATCCTAGAAATGCTGCAACAGGAGTCCTTCGCGTAAAAGATGCTTCTGAAACATCTTCACGCGGACTTGATGTTTTTATTTTTCAGGTTTCTTATGTAGAAGATGTTCATGGAAATAATGCAATGTTTAATCAAAAAAGTCATGCAGACTGGATGAAAATATTGGATGCACTTGGATTTAAAGTTGCACTCCATGAACGGAAAGTTTGCAATGATATAGATGGCGTTTTGCAATACATCAATCAATGGGTTGAAAAAAGAGATAAATACAAATACGAGATCGATGGTGTTGTTGTCAAAGTAAATGAATTGGACCTGCAGGAAAAATGTGGGTATACTTCTCATCATCCCCGATGGGCAGTTGCTCATAAGTTTGCTGCAAAACAAGCAACATCAAAACTGTTGAATGTAGAATTTCAAATAGGCAAAATAGGATCCATCACACCAGTTGCTAAAATAGAGCCTGTACAATTAGCTGGAGTAACAGTATCTTCTATTTCATTACACAATGAAGATTTTATTACATCGAGAGATATTAGATTGGATGATCAGGTTCTTGTTGAAAGAGCAGGGGATGTCATTCCGTATATAGTAAAAGCATTTCCTGAATTGAGAACAGGAAAAGAAAAGCCAATTCATTTTCCAACACATTGTCCTGTTTGTAAAACCACATTGATTCGAGAAGAAGATGAATCTGCATGGCGATGTCCGAACTTCATGTGCGAAGCACAAATAGTTCAGCGATTGATACATCATGTTTCCAAAGATGCAATGGACATAGATGGGTTTGGTAAATCATTGGTCGAACGGTTTTATGAAATCGGTTGGTTGAAGAATATGGCTGATATCTACAGACTGGATTATAAAGCAATTTCTGAATTGGATGGAATGGGTGAAAAGTCTGCAGAGAAATTAAGACTCTCCATTGAAAAAGCAAAGAAGAATCCGATTCATCGTTTGTTGCATGGTTTATGCATTCATCATCTAGGTAAAAAAGTAAGCAAGCTCATTGCCGAACATTTGAAATACCTACTTGATTTAGCAAATTGGCCAATAGAATATTATACATCTATAAAAGATGTGGGCCCAGTTGTTGGCCAAAACATCATTGTTTTTTTTGCGGATTTGAACAATATTGAAATGATCAAAGAGATGGAAGAACTTGGTGTCAACATGAAACAAACATTAGAGGACCAACCCATGGAATTTGCAGCTGATGCGCCGCTTGTTGGTAAAACCATACTTTTTACAGGAACTCTTAAAGAAATTGATCGAAATGATGCTCAAAAAATGGCGGAACGTGCCGGTGCAAGAAATCTATCTGCAGTGAGCTCAAAACTGAATATCCTGGTTGTAGGCGAGGATGCCGGCTCAAAACTCGCTAAAGCAAAAGCTCTGGGTACTGTAGAAATTTGGTCGGAACAGGAATTTCTTCAAAAAATTCGCTAAAGGCAGGTTAAGCGGTCAGAATATTGACCTGCTGTAGTCAACGTTTGCCTAATTTTGTCGTTATATTTCTTTATTCGTAGGTAATCAAACAATCATGAAAAAAAGATTTTTACTATTAGCAGCCTTCATGGGCATTTCAGTCCTTTCTTTCACCCAAAAATCATTCTGGTCACTTAGCCCTCAACAGGCAGAATTCTCCAATACCAGTTCTTGGAACCAGGTTTCCAATTTTAAGACTTTTCAACTCGATCATCAGGCGTTTCGTCAGTTTCTGATTCAAAATGTACCTGCTGAATCTGTTAATGCAAAAGCAGTACCCATTTCATTGCCGATGCCCGATGGAAGTGTGCGGACTTTTAAAATTACTGAATCTGCTCAAATGGAGCCTGAGTTGGCCAATAGGTATCCTGAAATAAAATCGTATAAAGGAACTGATGGATTGAATTATATGAGAATGTCTATTTCGCCATATGGATTTCAGGCATATATTCTAACAGCTGATGGTGATATAGTCATTGAAGCCATTGACAAAAAAAATCTGAATCAATTTGGAGTTTTTAATTCAAATGATCTGAAATTAGAAAATCCAATTTCATTGAGTTGTGGTGTACAAGAGATTTCGAATATTAAGAATCCAAAATTGGAAGATTCATCTCATGATCTTCAATCAAGGACAGGAGCTGGTATACTCGGGACACCGGTTGTTTTGCGTACTTACCGATTGGCATTAGCATGTACTGGTGAATGGGGAGCTGATCCAAGTCGTGGAGGAGGTACCGTTGCATCAGCACTTGCTAAAATGGTTGCTTCTTTGGATTATATCAATGCGGTCTTCGAAAAAGATGTTGCAGTGCATATGAATCTGATTGCAAATAATAGCTTGCTGATTTATCTCGATGGCACACTTGATCCATATCCTTTTCCAACTTCAGGTGGTCAGACTTTGGGTAATAATACAGGTATCCTTAATGCCCGTGTTGGAGCATCTGCCTATGATATTGGTCATGTGTATACAAATAATTGTTCTGATGTTGGCGGTATTGCATTTTTAGGTTGTGTATGCAATGGTAATAAAGGTGGTGGTGTTACGTGTTGGTATACTTCCGATATAGCTTATGTTAGTCAACGGATAACTTGCCATGAAATGGGTCATCAATACATTGCTAATCATACCTTCTCGAATTGCAATGGAAATGAAGCATCTACATCTTATGAACCAGGTAGCGGTACCACAATTATGTCGTATAGTGGCTTATGTGGATCATTGAATGTAGAACCCAATGGAGCACCACATCCAAATTATTTTCATTCAAATTCGGTTGAAGTAATCATTGCTAACACCAGAAAATTTGATGCAAGTACTTGTGGCCAATCAACGGCAAGCGGCAATTCTTATCCTGAACCTGAAATCTTAATTCCATCCGGACTTTATATTCCAATAAGAACTCCATTTTTATTGAGAGGAAAAGCAACAGATATGGAAAATGACAACCTGACTTACAACTGGGAGCAATACGATGCTGGCGGATATGGTCCAAATATGGGAGAGCCTTTAACTACACAAGAAGGACCATTGTTTAAATCCCTTTTTCCCGGGCCGAATTCAAACAGACCAGTACCAGCCTGGAGTACTATATTGAACAGAGCCAATTTTGAAAAAACGGAAGTACTTCCAACAGTAAGCCGCGAAATAAATTTCCGATTCAATGTGCGTGATAATCATCCGGGAGCTGGAGGAACTGCCTGGAAGCAAACTTATTTTAGATCATTGGAATCTGCTGGACCATTTGCAGTAACCTATCCAAATACTACAACTACAGATACATTATTTGCAGGTGTTTGTAATAAAGTAAATTGGGATGTAGCCAATACTGCCAAGTCATTGGTCAATTGTCAGAAGGTGAATATTTATCTGATGCCGAATAAAGCAAATACCAATATACTCATTCCATTGGCATTGAATACAGATAATGATGGTGAAGAACTAGTAAATATCTCTGATACTCTTGCCAACTTCAATTTTGCAAGAATCATGGTTGAAGCTGCAGATAATATCTTTTTTGATGTTTCGGATACTGATATCAGAATAAGAACTGCGACAACACAAAAACTTTTTTTTGGAGTTGCTCCCAATACGTTGAAATTTTGTGTACCTAATCAAACCGATATTGCCATCAGGTCATGTGCTACTAATGGACTTAGCGGAGATGTGCAGTTATATATAGAAAGTGGACTACCGGATAATGCAAAATTCAATTTCGAAAAATCGAATATTGATGTCAATGATATTACAAACTTGCATCTGGACTTTAGTGATGTGCGCATTTCTGGTATCTACCATTTGATAGTTGCGGCAGTGACACCACTAGGTGATACACTCCGCGAAGAAATTGAATTGGATTTAGTGAGTATTGATTTTTCTGATTTGAAGACAGTATATCCAGCAGATGGATTATCTGGTCTGACACAATCCATACAATTTACCTGGATTCATAGTGTAAATGCAATAAGCTACACACTTGAAGTTGCTACATCTCCTGCATTTGGATCAACAATTATTTATTGTCAAAGCGGAATAACCGGCAATTCCTTCAAACCGAATGTACTCTTTGATGAAAACAAATTGTATTATTGGAGAATTATACCGACCAACCGTTGCGGATTAGGAAGTCCGACCATTTCATCTCCATTTCATACGGTCAATAAATCATGTGTTGAAACAATTTATCCAGGCAATGTAATTTCAAAAAGAGCAACCCAATCAGGTGTGATGCTGACACCAATAAGGGATGCCGGTATAATAAGCGATGTGAATGTCAGAAACTTTAAAGCATCTGCAAATTTTGTATTCAATATTACTTTAAATTTAGTCAGCCCGAAAGGCACGCGAGTTAAACTATTTGATAGAAAATGTGGAAACACAGGAGAATTTAATTGTTCTTTTGACGATGATGGCACATACACTCTTGTAAACCCATCAAATGCTTGTCCACCAACAAATGCAAAACTCATCAGGCCACTGGAATCCTTGAGCAAATTTAATGGTGAAGATAAAAAAGGAGATTGGAGACTTGAGGTTGCTTGTGATGATCAGGCCCAGGGCACTTCAGATTTTAATTCATATGCATTGGATATCTGTTCAGAGCTTATAGTAAATGATCCATTCCTCGTGATTAATTTAGGTTTACTAATGAATAAAGGTGAAACCAAAGGAATTGGTCAGGATCTTTTATTATCACAAGATAATGACAATGGACCTTCAGAACTTAATTACACGATTGTTGCACCGACGCAACATGGGGATTTATTAATCAATGGAGTTGTCGCTACATATGGTACTCAATTTACACAAAGAGATATTGATGATGGTAAATTGAGTTATCAACACAAAGGCCAGGACAAAGAAACGGATGGATTTTTATTCACAGTTGAAGATGGACATGGCGGATGGTTTGGCAGCGATTTTTTCAAAATACAAATTGGTGAAATCACTTCAGTGGAACAGGTAGATGAACTTGGATTGACCATTTATCCAAATCCAACAAATGGATTGTTACAAATTTCATCCGATAAAACATTGGATAAAAATGCAAGCCTCAGGATATTAAATCTGCAAGGACAACTTATGTTGAAAAAAGATATTGGTTTGCAAAAAGCTGATGTTGTAAATATTCAACATTTACAAACCGGAGTTTATATTTTAGAAATCAGATCTGGTAAATATTTTTCAGTCAATAAAATTGTGCTGGAGAAATGATGGTTTGAATAATTATTACTTAGTTGATCCCGGATT
>JAYVIT010000095.1:0-2868 GCA_043769965.1 Saprospiraceae bacterium | reverse complement strand
CAGGAACATGCCAGTAGTATCTGGGGATATACAGATCCCAAAGGGAAAGAATATGCCATTCTCGGAACTGAACAAGGGGTAAGGATATTTTCCCTGGTTGATCCGACTCAACCTGAAGAACTGATTTTTATTCAGTGCACTCCGTCTGCCTGGAGAGAATTAAAGTCGTCAGGAGAATTTGCTTACATCGTCACGGAAGCAGAAGATGGATTGTTAATTGTTGACTTAAGACTGATTCCAGACACTATAACTTATCGATTTGTAAAGAATTTTAAAAACATCAATGGTGACAGCTTAAATATAATATCAGCTCATACTTTATATGTCGATGAAAAGAATTTTATATATCTGTCTGGAGCAAGGCCCATTGGCTCCGGATTTATAATTCTCGATCCAAGTCTTGATCCATTAAATCCTATAATTGTAAGTCACAATGAAGATCATTACCAACACGAAGTTCATGTCTATCACGATACTCTGTATGGTGCAGAATTATTCAATGGAGTATTTAGTATCTGGGATATAACTGACAGAACAAATCCCATGCGAATTGCCGAACACGAAACGGCATTTCATTTTACGCATTCTGTTTGGATAGAAAAAAACCGTCACATTTTATACACAGCGGATGAAGTAGCAGGTGCAGTAATTGAAGCGTGGAATATTTCAGATCCAACTGACATTATAAAGACTGATGAATTCAAAGTAAAAAATCCGAATGCTCCATTTATCATTCCGCACAATGTGTTTCATCTCGATGATAAATTGTATGTTTCCTATTATACTGAAGGTGTTCGCATTTTAGATACCAAAGATCCTGAGAATCTAATAGAAGTTGCATACTACGATACGCATGATGAACACAAAGATGGATTTCACGGTTGCTGGAGTGTTTATCCTTATTTTAATTCTGGAATCTGTATTGCTTCCGATATTGAAAATGGGATGTTTGTTTTGAAGTATGATGGAAATCAAGCCGCATATGTACAAGCAGAAATAGTCGACAAAGCGGATGGCAATCCAATTTATAATGCATCCTTTAAAATAGAACAAAACACTCGGAGCATTGAAGAATTTTCAAATCTCAAAGGCGAAATCAAAACTGGTTTTCCTGAAGAAGACTCTGCAACAATTACTGTCTACAAAAAGGGATACTATCCTGAAATTCGAAAAGTTAAATTGGATAAAAATAATGTGCTGATTCTAAAATTTGAATTGCAAGAACTTCCTAAATATAATTTAGATATTTTGGTCAAGAATAAACAAACCGGACAATTCATTCAGGATGCACGATTAATACTTTATAATTCTGATTTTACAATTAATGCAAGCACAGGCGACAATGGAGACTGCACACTCAACAATATTTATGAAAATCATTGGACACTTGTTGTTGGTAAATGGTCCTACAAACAATATGAATTGAAGGATTTTGAATTGAATGCTAATCAATCGATAGTAGTTGAATTGGAAGAAGGCTATGAGGATGATTTCATTTTGGATCTTGGATGGACCACTGGTGGAGCTGATCCTCAAGTGGCCTGGGGAATTGGCGACTTTAGTGAGATACCCATTCCTTCAAGTAATTTTCCTTCTAAGGACATAGCTGGAGATTTAGGAAATAGTTGTTATTACACAAGCAATTACAATAGTTATGAAACTGAATTCAATATTCATGGAACGGTATCGCTAGTATCTCCACCAATGAATTTAAATGGCTATGAAAGTATTGACCTGAGTTATTATGCATGGTCCTATGGAGGATTCAATTCAACAAAAGAAATTTTACTTCAAACTGCTGACACTACTTTGATTTTGGAAACTGTTTCTGAGCTATTAACCGGACAATTCAACCCAATTTCCAATATACATGTCGATTTGACAAATCTTAAAAAAGATTCTGTTCACTTTGTATTCCGTTTGTTTAATAATCCCGATTCAGCAGAAATGGCGATACGATTGATGGGTGCATTGGATGTTTTTAGATTGAATGGAAATAAAATTGTTTCGGTTGAAAATTTCAATCAACAATCCGCGAAATCCATTTCATCCGCGCCATCCGTGTTTCCTAATCCTGTTGACAATATCTTATTTATTAATTCTATTGAAAATTCAAAACCGGAATTGATTAAAATCTACAACGCGTACGGACAGTTAGTGAAAACTTGTTCAACTCCTGTTTCTTCTAAAACCGGAATTGATGTAAGCGAATTAAACGCAGGTGTCTATTATTTAAAGATTGGAGATGATAAATCTTACATCCGGTTTGTAAAAATGGCACACAGATAACACTGATTGGAAGGATTTACACAGATTTTTTTGGTTTCATCTGTGCTCATCATTGCACTATTTTATTCTTAATGCTTTTATTAACTTTGTGCCCTTATTCCACACCATATGCAATACCGAAAAGAAAAAGACACCATGGGCATTGTAGAAGTGCCTTCCCATGTATATTGGGGCGCTCAGACACAACGATCTATTGACAATTTTAAAATTGCAAGAGAAACGGATAAGATGCCAATCGAAATCATCCGTGCTTTTGCATATCTAAAAAAAGCGGCTGCACTAACAAATCTTGATGCAGGCATACTATCGTCTGAAAACTGTAAACTGATAACTACTGTCTGTGATGAAATCCTAGAAGGCAAACTGGATGATCAATTTCCATTGGTGGTTTGGCAAACCGGTTCTGGTACACAATCCAACATGAATCTCAACGAAGTCATTGCATATCGCGCTCATGTCAATAATGGTGGATCATTACTCGATGAAAAAAAAGTCATCAATCCAAATGATGATGTAAACAAATCGCAATCATCCAATGATACTTTTCCAACTGCAATGCATATCGCTGCGTATAAAATG
>JAYVIT010000094.1:0-14132 GCA_043769965.1 Saprospiraceae bacterium | reverse complement strand
TTACTGTAATTTGTATTTCACCGTTATTTTTATTTGGACAGGGAATCCGTAAAACATGTTTCATTGTAAGTTGCTTGCCGCTACCTTTTATTTTGAAACATTCTTCTTTTGAACATAGGGTTGTATTTGAAGTTACCGTTACACAATACTTACCTGCCGCTAACTGATTAATTAAAGACTCTGTAACATTATTTTCTTCAAATCCAGTTGACCAACTAAAATTATATTTATCATCTGGATAAAATCCTGTGAATGCCTCTGCATAAATCAGTCCATTGTCACCATCACAGGCGTGAGTAATAGTGGGAATGATTAAAAAATCTTCTGGAGAAATTAATTCTATTGTATAAAAACCTGTGCACCCATTCTGATCGGTTGCAATAAATAAATATTTACCGGCAGATAATTCTTCATACTTTCCTGTATTCGGATCCAATGGTATCCGATTGCCATGGATGTCTTCGAGATGATAATCATAAGGGGCTCTTCCTCCTCTGGCATCAGCATGAATAATTCTTATATTACCATCATTAAGCTGACATTCTGAAGGATGAGTCAATCCGATTTGAGCAGTTACATTAATTGATGGGCAAATAGTTACACAGCTATGTATTTCACAACAATAATCGTCCTGAATAGAATAGCAATAAGTTCCAGCAGTTAGATCTGTTAAATCAAATTCATTAAATCCTTGCTTTAAAGTATTGCCTGAAGGATCTGTCCATCTTATAAAATAGGGTGGCACACCATTTATTATTTCAAGATGTATCCATGCATCTCCAGCTCCATTAAACGATTCCATTTCAAATGAAAGATCAAGGTCACTTGAGCTTATACAATCCGGAGATTGAAATCCATTGCTGACATCATCATTTTTAAATTCATTACAATTTTTAAAACAGAATTCGTGTACTTGATCCACATCTCCACCTTTCCTTGCTGGTTTCCAAACCGTATTGCTTTCGCGTATTGGAATTTTAACCGGCATTCTAGAAATAATTTTACCTCCTGCCATCGCTTTCAAATCGAGTAATTTGTTTCCATTAAAATCTAAACCTGTAAATTCAAGATGTGCTATATCGCCCTCTTTTAAATAATTTAAATTCTGTACAGTCAAAGTCCAATGAAGCGCATCAACTTGATTATAGGGTAGAAATCCTTGAGGAAATTCTACAATTCTCCCCTTTAAATTAGTTATTGGCTCGCTGGTAGTCACATTGATGATTATGATACTTGTGGATTTGACATCTGCTTTATGACATTCATATCCGGAAAACTCAGGACCATCTGTGCCACAATCCCAGAAAGCAGAATAAACTTCAGTACCATCAATTAGTACATTTACAGATTGAATATATGGTTGAAAATTGTCGAGGTTGGTTGAATACACTGATCCTTCAATGATTGTTCCTCCAACGGATTGTAAAGTTGATTTGAATTCATAATTTCCATCTGAATATCTTGAATCTTCGGGACAATTGGCAGTAAGCATAGACTTATTACCCTTCATTTGATCATCATTATGAATTCGATGAAAGAAATCACAAAACAAAAAATTATCATATTCATGAGGTTGACTTTCGGAATAGGCATCAGGATATATTCCAGTTGAATTAAAGGAACCGCTGCTTATTTTTATTTTTTCCGGATAACTTGATTGGCCCAAGTTTCCGCCGTATTTAAATTCTGATCTAAAATTCGGACCTGAAACAAGTTCCCAGTTGCCACTTAAACTGGTATTGCGTAAAAATAGGCTTACAGTATTTACATCATTTACTGTGTTGAATTTAAGTCCATTGTTGATTCCATTTGGATAATTCGGTCGAATTAAAACGGAATTAATTTTTGTGCCCGGATATTTGATTTTTAGTCCTTCCGACACATTGGTTAAACTGTTTGTTGGAGAATAAAATAATTTAATCTCAGAATAATCGGGAATATCATAATGCAAGGTCTGTAGTGGATTTTTTGAAATATTGTCACTGCTTATAGATTTAGAACCATCAGGAAGTTCTTCTATATGAAGATGCACCTGAAATCCACCTGATCCACCAATTGCCCCAAGCGGCTGACCTGCCTCAATGTAATTTTCCACATCGTGATCCATTCCATTATAATTCACTTGTCCGGTCACGGCAGACCAGGCCAAGATTGTACCATTGTGATCGATGAGGACCACCTTTTGATTCGGTTTGCCTTTCATCCCTAATATTTCGCATTTACCTGCTTTTAAAGTTGAAAATAAATGCAAATAGGCCAGATCAGAATTACCATTTATGATTACATGTCTCAATCCACTTGATGTCTCACCATAATAAAACCATCCGCTTTGGCATGAAAGGCTAAGGTTGTCTTTACAAGAACTACATGCAAAGTCAATTCCGCTGTGCCAATCATAAGAAGGTTTTCGTCTGGGTCCAAAATCACTGGTAACTTCATTTGAATAAAACGGTATGATGTCACCGTAAGTCATTTGAGTATTATCATATTCCTGATAATGTGGTTTTAAGTAATCATTTTGTTGGGAGAACCCTTCCAATGTGAACATTGGAATAAATAGAATTAAAATATATCTCATAGCTAAAATGTTTTACATTCAAAATCAAATTCACGCAACCATACATTTCCTGAGTATATAATTCTTTCATTTGTAACTCTATTCCAGTCAGTTTGGCTGATCACTTTCATGCATCTCTTCCTCGCATCAAGATCAAAAATCAATTCGGTAAATCGATTTTCTTCTGTCTTCTTATATGAGCCAAAGCTTACACTTATTTTATGCGGAGATTCTGATTCAAAGAAATCACTATAATCATCACCATCATTTTCTAATAATTCTTCATAGATCCACTTTTTAGATCTCACATCATAAATTTTCAAAAACGATTGCTCAAGTCTTTGAAATCCTTCTCCTAATATTCCACCACCATTCACCATCAGATATTTTCCGCCACTCACTATCCAATAATAATGAAACATACTTTCTAATTCATTAAATCGGCAATACTCCTTTCCCGTAGAATCCAATACTACCAAAGTAGAAATTGATTTCAGAATTCCTTCATTAGCATCTATTGCATACAATATGTATTCAACAATAACATAACCATTCTCTTGCACATTAAACCGATTATAGGAATAATATTTATGGACATGGTTCTTCCACTTTAAATCTTGCCCGGACAGAAATGCAGATCTATCATCAGGCGGTGGAAACCGGTGTTCAATTACTTTTTTTGATTTATCCTTAAGAAAAGGATTACTATTATTAAGGCTGAATGTGTTAATCAGTTTATTGTTGTGATTATAGAATTCAATTTTCTGATCGAGCAAAGGAAAATAAGAGGGCTTGCCTCGCATTCTTTTCTGAACGGACACAATCCCCCTACTCTCCTCCATGATTTCACAATTCAACTGCAGCGGATCTTTTTTATCATAATCGCGCTTTGCAAAAAATTGTCCATCATACCCTAATAAATGAGAACCAATAATTCGAACACTATCTTTTAATCTTAAAAACATAGCTATAGAAGAATCGCTTTCTGAGCGACCACCAATTTTCCTTCCTGCAGTCTTTAAGGAATCAATCCTATAATATGGAACACCTAAAATTTCACTTATCTTAGTTGTTGTGTTAGCATCTTCTTGAATAATTGCTCCATTTGAATCTAAATTATAAGCAGTCGATTTGCTATTATCTTTATCAATTCTATTTTCTTCCTGTTTTATTTGTTTGGGCACGCAGAAAGTAACTACAAACAAAATGAGGATGGTTATTATGGAGAACTTCATCTTACTATTTTTTAAGGCGTATTATCAAATCCACAAGCTCAACTAAGCGACAGCATTATTAAATTGCTAAAATTAATCTGTCAAAAAATTTGAACTAGCTTTCTTAGTGTTTTTACGATTCAAAGATATCTGCACTCGCAAATATATTTTGGGTGAATTATTCTACGCCGGCACATATTTATTTAAACAGCCATATGATTGATTGAACAGTTCTATTTGTAAATAAAAAATCAAAATACTCATTTATCCACCTTATTATATTAATGTGTTGAATTGATTTTTTAGGTAATCGACCCTCAAATTGATTGGGAAGATTCGGAATTAGCTTAAATTATTCTCTTCATCTATTGGCTTTAACACATATTAAATGTTTCATATAAAAATAAAGAATTGGAAAACTTTTCAGATATTCATGCTGTCAATTGATAATAAACCTTAAATAACAGACTCCTTATCAGTGACCTTAGAAGGAATTATCTAAATAAAATGATTCGATGAACAGAATTTCAAATACACTTTTAACATTATTATTTATTTCCGCTTGTTCCACGTCAAAATTTAATCTGCCGGAAGACAAGTCAATTGAACCAATACCATTGCCTTTCAAAGTAAAAGAAATAAAATATTCAGACTTAAGAAATGGCTTGCCTCCTATGAATTGGGATCTTGCAATTAAGATTGCTAAAACGAATGAAGTTACAGGCAATCCTGAACTCAGTCAACAAAGCAAAATCGAAATTGAAAAAATTATCAGGAAAACTGAATCTAAATCCAACACTGACTCTGCTATTTTCGAAATCAAAATCATAGTAGGTGAATGCAAACTAAAACCACATCGTGGCTCTATCAGGGAGTATGTAAAACTAAAAGCAGAACTAAAAGTCACGTTTCAAAACAGATCAGACAAATATGAATCTGTTGCAGAGGGTAACTATGAAAATCAAATCTTTGATGGATCGAAAGAACATGCTATTCAAATATACAATCTCGTTTTGCGGAATGTGACTGCTGAATTGTTGAAAGTGGTGAGAGATGAGGTAAAGCAGTAAATCAAATTGGACTTCATTCTGGTTTTATTTTTGATACTTTTTAAATTTTTATTAATTTTGTCTTATGACCACTCAAAAGTTAAAAATCGAATTAATTGAATGGCTGTCGAATCTTAATAATAAAAAGCTTCTTAAAGCCATTGTTTCCCTAAAAGATTCCGAACAGTCCGGTGATTGGTATGAAACCTTATCTGCTAATCAAAAGAAATCCTTAAAAAGGGGAATTGAAGACCATCGCAAAGGAAGAACTCTGACCAGTAAACAGTTCTGGCAGCGCTATGAAAACTAAAATCGAAGTAGTTTGGTCTGAAGAATCTATTGCACAAACCGACCAAATAATACAATATCTCTATTCAAAATGGTCAGAAAAGGAGGTCTTTGAATTTTTGGAAGTGTTAAAAGACTTTGAGGATATCGTAGCAATATTTCCAGAAATTTATCCTGAATCAGAAATCAAAAAAGGATTTCGCAAAGCCGTAATTCTTAAACAGATTTCAGTTATTTACTCAATTGAAAATGAAGCTATTCTTGTTCATACTTTATTTGACAATAGACAAGATCCCAAATTTAAAACTTAGACACCAGAAAATTATTCAGTCTCCTTGACATAATTATTGTATACATGACTCTGAACTATTCCGCAATACTGATCTTCTTAGCATTAAAAGTATTCATCGTATTCTTCATCCCGGCAAAACAAAAACTCAAAACTGCATCTCCTGCTAGTTTGATAATTTGTGGCAGCCATTTGTTTTCTTGTTGATTCCATTTGCCTAAAACATAATCCACTTGTTGCCCTTTTCCAAAATTATTTCCAATACCTACACGTACACGGGCATATGCATTGGTTGCCAGTTGTTCCTGAACATCTTTCAAGCCGTTATGTCCTCCATCTGCACCGGAAGCTCGAATGCGAATTGAACCAAAATCAAGATTTAAATCATCGAGAATGACCAGTAAATTTTCAATTGGAATATTTTCTTTGTCCAACCAGTATTTTACCGCCTTTCCACTTAGGTTCATGTAAGTAGTTGGTTTGATGATGATCAATTTTTTTCCTTTATAACCTGCTTCAATCCGATGAGCTAAACTCATTGGCGTGAATGAAACCGATAATCGTGTTGCCAATTCATCTGCAACCTCAAACCCTATGTTGTGGCGAGTACCGAAATACTCTTTGTCCATGTTGCCGAGACAAGCGATGAGGAATTTCATGAAAATAAAAAATGACCGCCGACCATTGACCGCTGACCGCCGACTGCTAACCATTGACCATTAAAAATCTGACAGGTTAAATACGATATACAGATAATCTGCTTTTCTGATTGTCTTTTTGTCTGTTTGACAGATGTCTGACGACTGACGACTAATGACTGATGACTAATAATATTCATTCTGCAAAATTATAAATGATCCTGATACTTTGAATTCCTGATGTAATTGTTTCAATTTTGTTGGATAATATCTAAATTGAAAACTAAAGAACTCATATTAATCCTGCGCAAGTTGCGAATTAAACGGCTAATCAATGCTGCTAAAGTTCTTTGTTCTTACTATATATCCAGAATTTTCAATAAACCGATATCATGGGGACTACCGATTTGTCTATCTATCGAACCAACTACTGCTTGTAATTTAAGATGCCCTGAATGTCCTTCCGGCCTTAGATCATTTACTCGTCCAACGGGAAATTTGAAATTAAATCAATTTAAAAAATGGCTTGATCCGGTAAAGGATACTTTATATTCCATCAATTTTTATTTTCAAGGAGAACCTTATATTCATCCACAGATTCATGAAGCTATAGAATATGCAAGTAGAGCAGGTATATACACGATGACTTCTACCAACGGTCATTTTCTGGATGATGAACAAGCGGGAAAAATTGTGCGATCCGGATTGGATCGTTTAATCATTTCAATTGATGGAACCACTCAGCAAACGTATGAATCATACCGGATAGGAGGTGAGTTGAATAAAGTATTGGAAGGTGCACAAAACATGATTGCGGCACGGAAAAAATTAAAAAGTAAAACGCCATATCTTATTTTCCAGTTTTTGGTAGTCAATCACAACGAACATCAAATCGCGGATATTTATAAACTCGCAAACGAATATGGAATTGATGAAGTAAAATTAAAAACTGCGCAGATCTACAATTATCATAAAGGTTCTTCATTAATTCCTGAACAAGAAATTTATTCGCGATACAAGAAAACGGAGAATGGAAACTATGTTTTAAAAAACAAACTGAACAATCATTGTTGGAAACTCTGGCATTCACCGGTTATCACATGGGATGGTAAAGTGGTTCCTTGTTGCTTTGACAAAGATGCCGATCACATTCTTGGTGAATTGGAACACAATGATCTCAAAACAGTATGGAGCAATTCAGAATATTCAAACTTTCGAAGTGAGCTGATGAAGTCAAGGAAGTCCATTGATATCTGCACAAATTGTACGGAAGGGACGAAAGTTTGGGCTTGATAAAAAAGACGTCAATCTTGAGGAAATTTCCCCTTTCCCTGTTAGACAATGAGAATATCCTAATCACCTGACAATGAATTGTTTGATTTATTAGGATTTTCAAAACTGTGGGAGATGCATAAAACAAAAAAAATTAATGCGTAAAAGGCAATATTTCAGTAGGATACGAATATAAAAAAATTAATTCTTTGATTCTTAATCAATTAGCTCAATTTATTTGTTCAATCATCTGAAAGTTCCGATCTTTGTAAGCTACTTGGATACAGGACTGATATACATCTCAATTTTTTAATATATCCGTGATCGCTTAAAATTGATTTAGGCACTTTGATCTTTCAAATTCATGGATTTTGATTTTAGATGTAAATTCCCCGGATACCGATACAAAAGATAAATAAAATTTAGGTATGCAGCATGGCACATTCTATAAAGTAATCATTCAAGGCCGATTTGAGTTTGGTACTGAGAAAGCATTTCAAAAAGTGCTACAACTCTATAATCAACGATCTGAGACTCTCTATAAAAAAGAAATACTCTTCAAGATACCTGAAGACATATTCAAACCAGAAGAACTAAGTCTAGTCATCAATAGATTTATTGGAAATTCATCCGAAAAAATTTGGAAAAATACCATAAGCCTTATTGAATATTGTGCGCAATTTTCACTGTCAGGTAGCATTAATGCCTGGATGACCGATAATGGAAAAATTTTGCATCATTTTCATTTAGAACCATTGACCGAAAAATCTTCTGTGATGCTATATCAGGAAGGCAAAAAAATGGCCGAGCAATCTGGTAAAGAAAAAGAAGCGATACAATTGCTTACAGAAGCCATAGAAAAATACGATCGACATTCACAAGCTTACGAAAAAAGAGGTTACATCAATTTTCATTTGAAAAATTATGATGATGCAATTTATGATTTCAAAAAAAGCATCAGTTTTGATAGCATGAATGCTTCTTCTCATTATGGTCTTGCAAGAGCACTTATGATTAAGAATGATTTTGAGACAGCTATCTTGTCACTTGAAGAAGCAACAAAACAATCTATTGCATTGCAACCACTTTATTGGGCATCCAGACGAGTGAAAGGGAATTGCCATCTCGAACTAAAACAATTTGATAAAGCAGCATTCGAGTATAAATTATTTACGAGCCGCAATTTTTTGGAGACTGATGCAAATTTTAAACACTTGTCGAAAACCTGGTTCAATTATGGCAAGGCATTGTTTGCATTGGGACAACTGGATCAGGCGCTTGAAGCCTTCGATAAAAGTCTTGGATACTTAGAAACTGAAAAGGAAAATAACCAGGCAGAAATATTCATGCATCGTGGAATGGCTAGAAAAGCTGCAGGTAAAGCTGACTACATCCTGGATTTGAAAAAAGCTGCAGAGTTAGGTCTCGATTCAGCAACCACATTATTAGCAGAACTCGCCTAAAGATTCATATTAACGATCAATCGATATTCGTTTAAGGAGAAAAATTTATGCGCCTCATTTATTTTCTTCTGTTGTGCTTTGTTTCTCAATCTTTTCTTATATCGCAAGCTATAGTCACAAAGAAGAATGCTCCAAAATCAACTTTGAAAATATTCCAGAAAGGTGTTGACTATTACAAATCAGATCAATACAAACTTGCTCTTACTTATTTTGAAAAAGCGATAAAGAAATCTCCAAATTTTATTGATGCCGAATTGCAATTGGCTTCTGTATGTTTCGATATGAAAGAGTATAAATGTGCGGAAAAACATTTTCAATCTGTATTAAAACTCGATTCCAATTTTAGTAATAAAGTATATTATACACTTGCACTCACTCAATATCATTTGGATAATTTTCACAAAGCAAAAGAAAATGTAAGTATTTTTTTAAATAGAGAAGCCTCTAATCAGGATTTGATTGGCAAAGCCAAACTTTTATTGAAGTATGCAACATTTGCAGAAGCAGCAACTGGTTCTCCGGTTTCAATAACTCCTTTTTTTTTGAAATCATTAAATTCAGATTTCTCCGAATATCTTCCAACTGTTACTGCTGATGGAAAGACAGCTGTTTTTACCCGGAGAAATTTTCGCGGAGATGAAGATCTTTACATTTCACATCTTGAAGATTCCACCTGGTCAGAAGCTATTCCAATTAAAGAACTCAATCAACCGATAATCAATGAAGGTTCTCCTGCGCTATCTCCAGATGGAACTTCCATTATCTTTACAATCTGTGATGGTCAATTTGGTTTAGGAGGTTGTGATTTGTACTTATCGGAATTAATTGACGATCTTTGGACAGAACCCTATAACATGGGAGACAAAATAAATACGCCTGCTTACGAATCCAATGCTTGTTTTGCTGAAAATGGAAATGCAATTTATTTTGCCAGTAACCGAAAAGGAACAATCGGTGGTTATGACATCTGGATGAGTCGAAGAAAAAAAGATCATTCCTGGTCAATTCCAAAAAATTTAGGTCCAATTATTAATTCTGTTGGCGATGAAGTTTGCCCATTTATCCATCCCAACGGACAAACACTTTATTTTTCTTCAGACTATTATCCTGGTATGGGTGGAAGGGATTTATTTTACTCAATTGTTGATGAAAAAGGAAATTGGCAAATACCAATTAATCTTGGATATCCAATCAACTCGAAAGGGGACGAATCTTCTTTCATTGTTTTTCCTGATGGCAGGACAGCCTGGATGGCAAGCGATAAAAAATATCTAGATGCAACGACTACAATTCAACATGCAAATCTGGATTTGTATGAAATGATTCTTCCTCCATCACTGATTGTAAAATCATCCACCTATGTTGAAATTGAAGTTACAGATAAAATTACCGGAGAGCCAATAAAAGCAACTGTAACTATTTTTGACCTAAGCAACAACAAAAGTTTTTATAATAATGTAATCAATGGATCCGGAAAATTACTCATATCATTACCAACTGGTGCTAATTATGGTCTGCACATTTATCATAAAGATTATGTATTTGTACCGGATCAATTCAACTGTTCAGAAGAAAAAAAACAATATGATCCAATGATTATTCATAAAAAACTGGAACGGATTTCTAATAATTCAGGATCAGCTATTTCATTAAAGAATATTTTTTTTGAAACCGGATCAGCGGTTTTAAAAATAGAAAGTCAATTTGAATTGAATGCCCTTGTTCAATTTTTAAATGACAATATCAAGATCAAACTTAAAATCACCGGACATACAGATGATATAGGTTCTGAAAGTGACAATCAAATATTATCCGAAAAAAGAGCAACAGCAGTAATTGATTATTTGAAACAGAAAGGTATTGCAGTAGAAAGATTAATTTCGGAAGGCAAAGGAGAATCGATGCCAGTTGATAACAATGAAACTGAAGTTGGCAGACAAAACAACAGGAGAATTGAATTTACAATTCTGTCGGCTAAATAAATTCTAATTAAACATGTTTATTAATAACTGATATTTTATAAAAATAATTTAAATCCATTTTCTTTTGATGATTAAGTTGATTTCTATTGCTTCTTGCCACTTGCCTATTGCTTCTTGCCCATTGCCTTTTTTCCTCCCTACAGCCTTCCTCCAATGAGTCGCACAAAACCAAAAATTGTAGAAATAGAAATCACCGGACTTGCACATAAAGGTGCAGCAGTTGGAAGAACTGATGAAGGATTAGTGGTATTTGTTAAAGATGCAGTGCCGGGCGATCGTGTAAAAGCGGCTTTAATAAAAAAAAGGAAAGGTACCTGGAATGCAAACCTGGAAGAAATTATAAGATATTCAACTCACCGATTTAAACCTGTATGTCAGCATTTTGGAATTTGTGGTGGTTGCAGTTGGCAAAACTTAGATTATTCCGAACAATTAAATCAAAAAGAAAAATTAGTCAAAGATGCATTGGTTCGCATTGGAAAAGTTGCTGATGTTTTAATAGAAAAAATTCTTCCCGCTCCACATACTGAATTGTATAGAAATAAAATGGAATACACGTTTTCCAACAATCGATGGTTGACAAAAGAAGAAATCAATCGCGTACAACAACCGGAGGATTTATTAGCCTTAGGTTTTCATAGGCCTGGAATTTTTTATAAAATAGTGGATATTGAAAAATGTCATTTGCAAATTGACAGTTCGAATCAAATCCGAAATTTCATCAAAGCTTATGCAATCCAAGAGAAACTTGATTTTTATGATATCAAAATTCAAAAAGGATTCCTGAGAAACCTGATCATTAAATGTAATAGGCAAAATGAGATCATGTGCATCCTGGTTCTAGAATATGATGATGAACAAATCATTTCTAATATAGTCAGGGAATTGATTTCGAATTTTAAAGAAATCATTTCCATCTATGTCGTAATCAACGCGAAGAAAAATGATAGCTATTTCGATTTAACTTTTAGCAAATTGTACGGAGAGGATTACCTGACTGAACATCTTGATCATGCGAAATTTTTGATTGGTCCGAAATCATTTTTTCAGACTAATCCGGAACAGGCTGCTTCTTTGTACCGTTTAGTTGCGGAATATGCTGATCTGAAAGGACATGAAACAGTTTATGATTGGTATTGTGGAGTTGGTAGTATTGGCATATATCTTGCAAAAAATGCTACGAAAGTAATAGGTGTTGAAGAAGTAGCCGAAGCAATTGACGATGCAAAACTAAATGCACAAACCAACAATCTCGATAATTGTCATTTTTTTGTAACAGATGCAAAAAATGCTGACATCGAAAGCCTGACTCAACAATTTGGTTATCCTGATTTACTTGTAGTGGATCCTCCACGCACAGGTATGCATCCCAATGTCATCGAACAAATCATTAAACTTCATCCTCCCAAATTAATTTATGTCAGTTGCAATCCAGCAACACAAGCACGTGACATCTTATTATTGAGCACCCACTATAAAGTTGAAAAAATTAAACCCGTCGACATGTTTCCGCATACCAATCATGTGGAGGCGGTTGCTTTGTTATCTTGGATTGAAACTGAATAGGCTGTAGGCTAAAAATAAATTCTAATTAAACATTGTTTATTATTAACTGAAGTTTAATAAAAATAATTTAAATTCATTTTCTATTGAAAATTACATTTTTTTCGATTGCCTATTACCTCCCAACAATACTGTTTTGACTCATTGCATTTTGCCAATTGCCTATACACAATTGACTAAAGTCAATTGTAATTGATAGTAGATATTTTCTGAGTGGTTTTTTTGTTCTCTGCTCATAGTTTGTTTTGTCTGCTGACTAAAGTCAGGGATCTTTTTTTGAATTTTTATTACTATGTTTCATTGCTGTTTTGCTTCATGATTTCTTGCCTATTGCTTGCACACAATTGACTAAAGTTAATTGTAATTGTTCATTAATATTTTCTGATTAATTATTTTTGTTCTCAATTCATAGTTTGTTTTGACTGCTGACTAAAGTCAGGGATCTTTTTTGAATTTTTATTATTATGCTTCATTGCTGTTTTGCTTCATGATTTCTTGCCACTTGCCACTTGCCTATTGCCTCTTTCCTTATATCTTTGTCACAATGAATGTTCCATTTGATAAATACCTGCAACTTGAAGAAGATCTGCGACGATATCGTAAAGCATTGAATCAGGCTTTGGATATTATGCTGGATCAGGAAATCAGCAACTATCCGATTTTCCTTTTACATCAGCAGGAACTTGCCATGGGAGTGAATGTCATTGAAGCTGGAGAGGATACTGGAATTTGGTCAGTCAATGCGTCGAGCCTGGAGGAGTTTGCACTGAAAGAGTTAATTGAACCGGCCAAGATTGCGGACTTTCAAAAAGTATATAAGGAGCACACCGATCATTTTTGTTTATTTGTGTTATCGGAATTGGGTGCTCAATTTATTTTTTATCCACGCACGGATCAACTTTATACAGAATATGGAAATCTCAATTGATCTCAAACTCATGCGGGAGATCGTTTTTAAAGATGATGCACTGCTAAAAGAAATGTTGGATGAATGGATTTCGGATTCTGAAAAAAAGATATCAGATATTAGAGAGCGGAAAGCAGATGAAAATGAAACAGGCGTGTTCAACAAGATTCACGAACTAAAAACCAATTTTTCGATGGTGCATTGTTATACCGGGATTCAATTTTGTGAAAAATTAATTGGGAAAATAGAAGATAAAAATAACATTACAGATTCTGATATTGATGAATTGAACGAAATAGTAAAATCTGTAAAGCAACAAATCAAAGTTTTTATAACATAATATCAAATCAATGAAAGGAATCATTCTCGCCGGCGGTCAAGGCACACGCTTATATCCGATTACATTAGCAATGAGCAAACAACTCATGCCGGTGTACGACAAACCAATGATTTACTATCCGCTGTCGACGCTGATGTTGGCTGGTATTCGTGATGTATTAATTATTTCAACTCCACATGATCTTCCCCAATTCAAAAATTTATTGAAGGATGGAAGTTCATTGGGAATGAAAATTACATACAAAGAACAATTGGTACCAAATGGATTGGCGCAGGCTTTTGTTTTGGGAAAAGAATTTATCGGCGATGATTCTGTTTGTCTGATCCTTGGTGATAATATTTTTTATGGACATAAATTGCCAGACTTATTGAGAGAGAGTACAAATCCCGATGGAGGGATCATTTTCGCATATCCCGTATCTGATCCTGAACGCTATGGTGTAGTAGAATTTGATGAAGATCTCAATGCAATTTCCATTGAAGAAAAACCGACTGCTCCAAAATCTACTTATGCAGTTCCTGGAATATACTTCTACGACAAATCTGTCATTGAAATTGCAGAAAATCTCAA
>JAYVIT010000093.1:0-3120 GCA_043769965.1 Saprospiraceae bacterium | reverse complement strand
CCGTTTTCCTTTTTCTCATCTTCAAGATCCTGCAACATTTTTCTCAATTTGGCTTGCTTTGCAGCCATTTCCGCAAATTCCTGTGAGCTTCCTTGCTTCCCATTTCTCATTTTCTCTAATACTTCTTTCATTCCTTGCTCCAATTGTTTTTGCCCTTCACCTATTTTATCTGAAGGAACTTTTCCATCCTTGGATCCTTTGCCACCTTTTTTACCTGGCTTTTTACAAGCTTTGCTTCCTGGTTTGTTACAGGAAGAATTGCATTCCTTTTGTTTATTGTCCAATGATTCAGAAAGCATCACAGCAAGGTCATTCATGTTTTTCATGACTCTCCTTTGATTGTTGGATGCTTCTCCGGTTCTTCTGTCTTCCAACAAATCAATTCCTTGTTTGAAATTAGTATTGATCTCATTTACTTTTTCAATGACAAATGATTGGATTTCGGTCAAGCGCTGACTAAGCACTTCAAGAGTATCTTCAACAATTTTGAAATTGTCTTTGATTTTAAATTGATCCTGTAGCAAACCCAAATATCTTGGAGTTTGCGGATTAATGCTTGCCATTTCATTGACTACTAATTCCTGATCCATCGACAGACCGACCAGGTTTTCTAAAAGTTGTCTCAACATTCGCGCATCTTCTTCAGCTTGCTCCGCATCAGATTCTTCCATTTCCGTTTCCATTTTATCAGCCATCTCCTTCATTTTACCGGATGCATCTTTTTGTTTTTCGGATGCTTTACTATTGTTTGATTTGCTGATTTGATCTTTAGAATCTTTCAAATCTTTCTTAATCTCGTTTTCTTCTTTTTTAGTGTCTTCAATTTTACGTGGAGCTTTCAACTCTTCGTTTTTCTTTTTTATCTCTTCTTGCTTTTTAGCAATGTCTTCAAATTTCTTGTTGATGTCTTCCTGTTGTTTGGACAACTCTTCTGGTTTATCAGATTTCTGTTCGGTTTTCTCGGCAAGCTTATCTTGTTGTTCAGCGAGTTTATTGAGATCTTTAATTTGATCACGCAGATTCTTTTCGACTTCGAGTTGTTTGAACAATTGCAACAAACGATCCATCTCTTTGGTCATGTCAGCATTTTTGTTCTCCATCTTTTCTGACATCTGGATGGCCTGATCTTTATTCATTTCATTCATCAGGTCCTGAATCTGCTGCATCAATTTTTTCATTTCCTCATTGGCTGTTTCATTAAACAGCTTTTTGAGTTCTTCTTGTTTGTTCATCAACTTTTCATCATCTGTCTTTTGTTTTTGCAGATTCTCTTCAAATTTCTTTTTGGCATCTTCGAACATCTTTTGCAACATTTGCTGTTGCTCTATCATTTTTTCAAAATCTTTTTTATTTTGCCACTCCACATCTTTCTTCTCCCGCATTTTATCTTTATAGTCATTCAGTTTTTCCTGAAGTTTACGTGCTTCCTTCAGGGCATCTTCCATTTTATTTTTTATGTCTTCATTGTTGCTGTCTTCCAATTTTGCAAGTTGTTCGTCAGTTGCTTCTTTGTATTCGAGGATCTGGCTTCTGGATGATTTGCTTCCACTCACGCCATCATTATCCCAAACTTCAAAATAATAGCTGATCGCATCACCTGGCTCTAAAAGAAAATCCCGTGCATCAAATACGTATGTGAATGATGAAGCTTTTCCTTGATCGCCCTGGCTTACCGGTTTAATTTTAATAGGATCTTCTGATCCGTTTTTCCGTTTAATGATATAATTGTAACTGATACTGCGGATGCCATAATCATCGGATGCATCACCTGCAAAATAATTTCTTTTCCAATCTGTACTATCTGCAAACTGCTCCACCTGTATTTGTGGAAACTGATCTGGAATAACACTTACATGATATTGAATAGAATCAAAATCCAGAAGCAGATCATTCTTTAAAAACAAAGTGTAACTCTGGTCTTTGGTAAATCGCTTTGAATATTGATATTCGTTTTCTGCTTTGCGTTGAATTTCCGATTTATCATCATCCTCAGAACTTTTATAATACAAATGATCCGTATGATCAGAACGGAATTGCCAACTCACTTTTGTTCCGGTTGGGATTACTAAATCGCCCGTGTTGTTGAGAACTTCATTTTTGCGTCCGATGTATTTTGGATATTCCAACCGGACTTCAAATGAACTGATGATGGGTTTCATCAATACTTTGAGTAAATATTCAGGTGATTCTATACTTCCTGAAAAAATACGGAAAGGAAGATCCTTTTGAACATTATTAAATGTATAAGTGAATTCATCCGGACTTTCTTTTCTCAGGCGGTATTGAAAATGATCTACATCGATAAATGCTTCTGCAGGTAATGCAGTACCATCAATATGTATTTTTAAAGTGTAGTCACCGTTTTGTTCAACATTTAATTTTTCTTTATCGATTATAAAATGAAATGGTGCAGTTTTTTCAAAATCTTTATTTACCTGAATGAGTCGTTGCGTAGATTGTTTGATTAAACCTGGTGCCCAAACGATTAATGACAATAAGATCAATAGTGGTGCTAATGCGTATTGCAGATATTTTCTATTCTTTTGAAGGTCGATAGCCTGAACAAATGGAACTGGAGTTAATTCAATAGATTTTTGTTGTATGCTTGCTTCGATAAGGCTACGATCGGAATAATTGATTGATTGTGATTTGAGTTGTAGTACGTTGAGTAATTTATCTTTTACATCGCTGAAATGCGTTCCAATAATTTTTGCAGCTTCTTCATGGGAGATCAATTTACCCAAGCGGAAGTAATGAAGCAAGGGATTAAAAATCCAATACCAGAATGCAGAAGCAAACAATAGCAAATAAGAAAGACTCAGAACCTTGCGGAATGACTTGCCGAAATAGAATTGATTTTCGAGGAGATTATACGCCAAAAAAACAATGGTAAGCAAACCAGTAAAATAGAGGCTTCCCCTGATTAGTTGGTTGATATAATATCTCCTGGTGAACTGATCAATTTTATGAAGCAATTGATCATAGTAATTTTCATTCATAAGCATACTGACGATTAAAGTTTTACAAACGCAAATTAACCAAAAATAATTTCAAGAATCCGGGCACCCCGGCAATAAAGTTAAATTTAAAAATGGACTTTCTTCATACTATTTTGTCATC
>JAYVIT010000092.1:0-6349 GCA_043769965.1 Saprospiraceae bacterium | reverse complement strand
AAACATGTTTTGTCCTGTTGTTTGTTGTGTTTGTGATTCAATTCCAACAAAACCGCATTGGAGCTGCTTTGTTGATGTACGTACTGCTGCTGATTTGTTCGAGAAGAGCAACATGCATTCTTCATTATTGGAGACAATATATCCAAAGGAATTGTTGAATCAATACTCTCTTAAATGTAATAACTCGCGCAACAAAAACATGAGAAAGAGATTAGGACAGTACATTCTGTCACCAGCATCATACATTAACGAGTTTGATGAGATTCTCATGTGCAAACAATGTTATTCTGATCTTATGGAAACCAAAGAGAAGTATAACAAAAAAAGGAAACATACATACTTGCCTCCTATACAGTCAATAGCAAATGGCTATCTCGTTGGTGATGCACCAGTTGAACTATCTTGTCTTAACCAAGTTGAACTGTCTCTTGTTAGCCAAGCGAATATTTACTGTCAAAGCTGGATTTTTTTTGCAGGATGTCATACACAAATCAAAGGCTGGCATACCTTTTATAAGAACAGACCATCTGATAACGTGGGAAATTTAATGCAACTGACCGATGCTGGAATTAAAAACATTGTTCTTGTCGTTTTGTGTGGACCGTTTACAACAACCCAACAAGCTCTTGTGCGCGCAAAGACACACGTTCATCCAGAAAGAGTGATTGCAGCATTTCGGTGGCTGAAAAAACACAATCATTATTATAAAGATTGCGAGATTCCAGATGTAGCAAGCATTGCTATGCCTATTATCATTGACGATGCAGTGTAAGTTTATGCAAACATTGCTGAAAAATTGTTTATCTCTAGGAGCTCTAACACTTTGTTCAGTCTTGTTGCAAGTGAAGATATTGATGAACTGGAAAATCTAATGAATGTTACAGTTGTTTTTCCTGATAAATCTTTGCCAGAACCAACAAATGGTGGATTTGCGAATCAAGAAGAGTTTAGGAAATATATTGTAGGTAAAACAAATGGACAATGGAATATTGAACTACACACTAGACCGTTTGCTGAACATATGGCAGATTATAACGATGATACCATTGCTGATGCATTTCCTCTGCAATTTCCATTTGGATTCACTGGTTTACCAAATGATAAAGCTGTGAAGGCATTGAAAGCAAAAAATAAGAAACGTAAGTTCCTTTCAAGGAAAAATACAATTTTGAAATACTTGACACACCGCAAACCGTCATTCCATGGGGCAATGTTCAATCTTGTGATGAATAATGTTTTGTTGAAGCAACAGATATTTGAAAAAACCAGACTGTATTGCAATCTTAAAAGTTCTGATAATTCTTCTATGGGAGAAAAATACGGGATGATGTCTTCTCAAAATCTGGAAATTGCCATTCAGCAAAACAGAGACAAGAACTCAATACGGTTTTCGTCTGCTGTGGAGCATAAGTTTTTGAACTCCATTCATGCAACATGTGGTTCTCAACCTCAATCAAATGAAGCAACAATGGATGCGCGCAAGATTTATTTTGCTCTTTCTATGATGTATGGCTTGCCCGCAATTTTCCTTACTGTAAGTCCCGATGATTTACGCAACTTCAGGATTATTGTTTACTCTTTGTCAAACAGTAATATGACCTTCGGAGACATGGATATGAACGAACTTAGTCAGGCACAAATATTAGTTGATTTTAAGACTCGAAGTGATGCTCGCATGAATCATCCTGGATTATGTGCAGAAGAGTATGAACGAATTGTTCATCTTGTCATGATGTATCTTTTTAATTGGGACATTGAAAACCAAAAGAGTAATGGGATTGGGATTTTTGGGAAAACACAGGCATTTGCTTTAGCAACAGAAGAACAAGGACGGAAGAGTTTACATGGACATTTTCTCTTGTTTGTAAAAGGTTGGAATCAGATGTCGTATGCGCTACAATTGCGAACCAGCTCTCAGCAACACAGAGCAGCCAAAATGTTTTATGAAAATGCATGCAGTGCTCGTTTGTTTTCGGATTTTGAAAAAGGTATGCCACTGAGTAGTAATCCTGTTTTCTCTCATCAGCCGTGTGGTGTTAAACGAAAATGGACAGAACTTGGTGCTACTCCTGTATCAGATCAAATTTTGCGGGAAATGCGTCACAAAACAAAATGCAAGGAACATAATGGGATTATTGCCACATGCAAGAACTGCAATCGTGTTTTTTCTGCGAACGAAATTGTTGCAACTGCATTGAACATTCATTTGGGAAAACCTGGGAAGCTGTTTTGCTTTCCAGAAACAAATGATAATAAGTTACTTGACAGGACAGTGTTTGAACAAGATAAAGATTTTACCTGGATATCACAAGATACTTATACCAAAGCACTTCGATATTTTTCAAGCAATGCTTTAGTCAACATGCACCTAACCAAACATTCGAAAAGGTGCTTCAAAAAAAAAGAAGAATGTTTTGCCGATCTTCCTGACTGCGCTAACGAGTCTACTTCCATTGTTTACAATGATGAATGGGATGTTTTTTCGAATTGGTATGGCAGAAAAGAAAGTCGCTGTATGTTCCGTTTTCAACCAAAAAGGAATAAAGAAGATGCATTTGTCAATACACACAATCCGATCATTACATCTTTGCTTGGATGCAACAACAATGTATTACTTGGAATGAATGGTCGTGCTGTTATTTATGTTACAAGTTACAATGCAAAATCACAGCAGAAAGAGGAAAGATGTGCATTCGAAAAAGTGTCCCAGGTTCTCATCCGAAATATGAAAAACCAGGTACAGTATACTGAATAATGTTTAAAAGATATTGCTTGCTGATTGTTTGTATTGATAATTTATTGCTTATCAAGTCTATTCTATTGTTAAACAGGAAATTGCAGAAGAACAATTACTACCTGCACACCAAGTTGGGTTTCGGCGATTACTAGCAGGCATATATACACATACATCTGCAGATATAACTGCTGCTCCTATGGCGCATTTTATGGCTAAAAATGGATCAAGATTTCGATATTCCCACGATCTTTGCTTTGTATCTGTACATGCAATGGATAGTCTGCTCCAGAACAATGATATGCAAATGGGCTTTCGGAAAGTGGATGGAAAGCAAGTGCATTTTCATGCAGTAATGAATTATTACTACAGACCAACTGCCTTCGAACATTATTGTTTGTATGAATTTTATAGCAAAATGAAATTCATTCTCAGGACAGAAGCTGACGAAACAAGACAAGAATGCTTCGAATTCACAACAAGCCATCCTTTACATAGTACTACTGTGGTTGTTTACAGAGAACATCCTTGTATTCCAGTATTTCCATCAAGTTGGTTGGGATCAACAAAAGGTTTTGTAACTTCCTTGATGAATGAAGGTGCTGACGAATCAAACCCAGATTACGAACAAAAAGAAGTATATGCATACAAATTCATGATTTTGTTTATGTCTTTTCGATCAGTGGCTGATTTTACATTGGAAGGAAGCTATCAAAGACAATGGAAAGCTGCATTTGATCATGAAGCTTTTTCGGATGCAATGATTGAAATTGCAGAAAACATTCAAACAATTCACAATTCTCTGGATGCAAGCCTTACCCCGAATTTCCTCTCAAACCGAACTGTTCTGCAAGAAATTGACAAATCCAATGAAGACGAATGTACCATCCCAGATGACTATCTAACGTCCATTGGTGATTTTTTTGCTTCATCATCAGGTACATGTAACTTGACTGAAGACGCAAACCATATTGATCCTTCATTTTGTGAGAAAGTCTTTGAATCAACAGACACACAGGAAGAAGATGGGGCAGGTTTAGTTCTGCAAGATGTGTTTAGCTATTCAGACCTAGATGGTATATTGCCTGAACACGCAAAAGAAAGACATAATTTCATTCGTTTTCAAACTACCATTGAACAATTGAATAGTCTTTGCTTATCGCAACAAGTTTTACAAGGATTTTCTGATATAACAACAGAAACATTTATAAAAGCTACAGGATCATGTGAATCTATTGAGTTGTGGGGATTGAGAGCAAAACTTGATCAGGAACAGCTTACTGCCTTTGAAATAATTGCAGCATCTTATGTTTTAAGCTTTTACGAGGGAGCAGAGCCCAGTGAAGAATTCAATTATGACAATGCTGATTTTAAGTATGGAAAAGAGAGGTTATGCAAATTAGCAAGACAAAGAGAAAAATCAAAAAAACCCTTGCGAATGTTTATCACTGGAGGAGGAGGAGCCGGGAAATGTAAGCTCAAATATTTCAATTCTGTATTTTATATTGGTTGTTGGTTTTGCGTTGCAAGTGCTCAATTTGTTTTGTTTCCCTAATAAAAGCTAAAATATTGGAAGAGGTTGTTGCATATGCCAAGAGTTTCAGCTTAAATATTGGCCACAATTTTACTTCAAAAACTATTTTACTTACTGCCATAACGGGAACTGCAGCAGTGGAAATTGGTGGAGAAACATCAGCTTCAGCATTTAAATACCTTCGAAGAATAGATCATGGTCACCAAAGTGATATTGACAATTTTAAAGATACTCGGATGTGCATAATGGATGAATGTTCATTTGCTAGTTGGAAAATACTGCCAAAGATAAGTGAAAATTTGAAAAGTTTCACAGAATGTCAAGAGTTTGAGTACGGAGGCGTTGCTTTTGTTTTCTTGGGGGACTTTTGCCAATTGGAAGCAATAGGTGGAGATTGTTTTTACTTGCACCATGATGGTGATTCTTATTGGATGGAGGAACTGAATTGCATGGTAGAATTACTTGGTGGTCACAGATTTATAAATTGCGAGTTCATGGGAAACATATGTTCAGCAATGAGAAATGGTAACTTGACCAAAGAATATCGAGATTTGCTAAATTCCAGAGTTGTCGGACAGAACGGTGTTAAAATGCCAGATCCGCGAAAAACTCACTTTGCAACCTATTGCAACAAGTTGAGATGCAGTCTCAATGCGAACCTGTTCAAGGTTCACTTGAAAAAGAATCATAGCAAATGCACAAAAACAAATATTTGCAATACTACGATTATCATCAAAGCTGATCCTTGCTGGGCACACTCCAAGACGCCTCTTAATTTTGATCAGCGACACATATTATTCCAAAATTGTTCAGAAGCAGATACCAACAATGCTCAGAATACTAGATGTGATCCACTCTTGTGTCTTTTTTATGACAGCAACTTGATGGTTAATGAAAATACTGATGTGACAAATGGAATCGCAAATGGAACCAATTGTTTGTTCAAGTATGCTAAATTGAAACCTGGTACAATCCTTCAACCGATCATGATGCATGGCTGCTGGGTAAATTCTGTTTCAGTACATGATGTAGAATATTTACAGCTTGAATGGCAAGATTCTGCAAGATTCAAGGGTCTTTTTAGAGTTCATCCCAAAAAGAGAACTTTTGTGGTTTCATTTCCAATTCAAGACAATAATACAAAACTTCGTATTAAAACAAAGATGATCTTGGAACAATTTCCTGTTGTGGTAAACTTTGCCACAACTGGACACAAATTGCAAGGAAAATCACTTTTCTCTTTGGTTATCGCTCAATGGGCAGCCAAAAACATTAAAAATTGGGCTTACGTGGTAATCTCGAGAGTACGCACTTTGCTTGGTCTATTTTTATTAGAAAGAATTCCTGATGATTTGGATTGCACACCTGCACCAGAATACCTTCATATGATGGATCGATTCCGAGAAACAATTCTTGCTGGACCAGAAGATGTTGCTGATTTGAAGGCAACTTACAATTGTTACGATCATCATGGGCTTAATTAAAGGATCCACTATATTTATTATTGCTGTGCCATCACCAGATGGATCAACATGATGGTATTCTTCTGCCGCCAGAACAGAGCCGTAAAGAACAGTCCTGAGAAGAGGTGGAAGTGCCTAGAAAAATTAGCACTGCATTTTCTGAATTGATCTCAGAAAATACTTTTTGTAAGTTCTCTGGAAACTCGTGGGACAACTTTGTAAAGTATGGGAAACTTTTGTTCGAAAGCTTGCCGCCAGAAAACCATGGTCAGGAAATCTACTTTTCGACCGGAAGAACGGTAGGACTATACTTTCCGAAGCTTTCCGCCAGAAATCCATCTTCTGGAAACCTACATTCTGTCCGGAAGATCGTGGGGAATCTCTTTTACAAAGTTCTCCCGTGAGTTTCCGGAGAACCTTCAGGAAAATTGTCCTCTGGAAAGGCAAATCGAGTTCTCGTAAAACTAATGAGGGACTTTTTCCGGGAAACTATTGTTCGAAAGCTTTCCGCCAGAAACCATACTCCGGAAACCTACTTTTCGACCGGAAGATCGTGGGAAACTATTTTACAAAGTTCTCCCGCGAGTTTTCGGAAAACTTTCGGAAAAATTGTCCTCT
>JAYVIT010000091.1:0-2174 GCA_043769965.1 Saprospiraceae bacterium | reverse complement strand
ACCAGGCAGTCTCATCATCAGGAAGATAAACACCGTGGACAAATTGCATTGCCGGGTGGCAGAAAAGATTTGGAAGATGAGGATACCCATATCACTTCTTTGAGAGAATGCTCTGAAGAGATTGGCGTCCATCGCGATCAAATCGAATTGCTTGGAGCTTTAAGTCCACTATATATACCCGTCAGTCATCATCATGTTTTTCCGTATGTTGGTTTTTATCATGGAGAGTTGAAGTTCAACTTACAAGCTTCAGAGATTCATTCGATACATGAAATTGAAGTCGAAGATTTATTGGAGATTGAAAATCGAAAATCACAAGAATTAAAAACCACCGATGGACCGATGCGAGAAGTACCAACAATTCAAATCGGTGATCTTACGATTTGGGGAGCGACTGCTATGATTTTGGAGGAGTTTTCGGATGTTGTGAAGAGTGTTACAATCTAGATTTTTATTCACAAATTATATCTTCAATAATTTATCCCAATAAAATTTACCATCCACTTCCAATGAAGTAAAATACATTCCGGCTGCAAGTTGATTTACATAAACAATATGATAATAAGGGCTAAGTTTTTGAAAGAGAACTTGATGACCTTCCTGATTATACATTCGTAGTATTCCAGGTTTATCCAAATTATCATATGCAAAGTGATATGAAGTAGGATTCGGTGTAATTAAATAATCTATATTCCCATCTGATTTTGTTGATACCAATGGTCCAAGTCTATAATTGGGGAAATTTGGAATGCACCAAAAATTAAGTGTTGCCAATTTAAAACTGTGCTGCCTGAAATCACATGCAAAACCACGTTCATCAGGATTATTAATCACTCCCCAATAATTTACTGAGTTTCCAGAACTGATGTAAATTTTTCCATCTGCTGCTAGTTCGTGATAAAGAAATGTAATAAGATAGGGTGACATAAATCCATCTATTGTATCTAAAAATATTCGCGTATCTCTTATAGGCGTTTGTGTAAGATCAAATTGATATAAATTTTTGTCAGTAGACAGATACAGCAACTTTCCATTAGGAGAAAATGACAAGCCACCATAATAAAAGCTCAAATTAGGATCGTACCAAAAATCTATTTTTTCTCTTTTCTTTAAAAGGCCGCTTGCTCTGTTAAAATCATATATGATAAGCCCTGTCCAAGGATCAAAATGAGCGTATGTACTCCCATCTGGCGAAAAAACAGCCTGACCTGTATTATTTGGATTTTTACAAGTATCATCTACAACCTGAGCATATGGGCCCTCAATTTGTCCATCCAAAAACTTGATTCTATAATAAACATCCGTATTTCTTCCGTCTGCAATAATCCACCAAGATTTCCCATCAGCATGTTTAACAGCTTTTATAAAGCCTCCTAAAGTATCCGTTATAACCGGAATATTTTTTTTAATTAAAGCACCCCTTCCATTTTCTTCTGACATATCGATTTCGGAGTAATAACATGCATTAATTCTAGCATTAAGTAAACCTTTAATTTCAATTCCACCAAGATGAAACATTCCAAATTTATCATGATTGCTAATAAAAGGAAGATTCACAATACTTTGCAATAACACGTAATACCCATAATTGCCTGTACACCATTTATCACGCAAATTTCCTGGACTAAGGCCATTGCCATTAATAAGTGTTTGTTGCTTAGAATTTATTACTGAGCATCCATTTGAGTAATACAACAAATTCCCATTAAAATCACTCATTGAAGACGTTACATAATAAAACTTTGTCGATCGGTCTATATATCTTACTTGAGGTGGTGAATAACTAAAATCAATATCTGTGCCACCATGAATGCTATCTACAAAAGTATTACCTGTACCAAGTGTCCCGATGTAATCATGCTTTTGGGCATTTATTTGACCTAAGAAAGTCAATAAATAAAATATTAACCAGATCTTCATTTTAATAATACTAATTTTTTGATCATACTTACTCCGTTAGTTAAATTAAGCCTTACAAAATAGATACCGTTATCTAAATTACAAAAATCTACCGAACCATCCTTAATTTCTAACTTTTTAATTGAAGAAGTAAGATCAAATAATATTAGTTCTTTTACTGACTCCGGATTTGAAATATTAAGCATACTGCTGGAAGGATAGCGGAAGATTCTTTAATTTTACATTATTTTCAATTTTCTTGCATCAATTTCTTT
>JAYVIT010000090.1:0-19202 GCA_043769965.1 Saprospiraceae bacterium | reverse complement strand
TCGTTTTCTGCATACTGATTTAATGACAAAAAGAGGATCACATTTAAAAGTTGGGGACCAATAATAAAATAGATTTTATTTTACATCTTATTGAATTATTTTTTTTGAATTTTCAAAATAATTTACTTCTATCGATGGAGAGTAGAGTGATCAAGAGCATCTTCCTCCATGCTGCTCACAGGAGCTCGCAGTTCCCTCCCTTAAGAGAGCCTTTTTGGCACTCTTATTCGCAAGCGAAACGGTCAGTCATGCAGTCGCTCAAAAGAACCAAAAATCCCGCTTGCGGGAGAAATAAGGCGCATTTGCTTACTCACAATGCTTCAGTTCGTATTTTCTTCTTATAGTTTTTGACCTTTTTGGTTGATTTGGAAGAAATTCATTTCATAAAAGAATCTCCAAAAGTTAGGCTTTGAAAAGTACTCACCACGCGCTGTATTTCGAACGTTTTTCCCTATCATGAAAACTCAATTCACTCTTTACTCCCCAACTTTTAACCTGACCCCAAAAAGAACAACTTCACATCCTAAAGATGTGCAGGATATGTTGGAATCATTGTTGATTCCTGTTGTTGAAAATTCAATAGATGAAAGGGTGAAGAGTTTATTGAAGAAGTGAATTAAATATTAAAACGACAAAATCAATTCTAAATCGCTATTCACGTTTTGCATTTGCATCTTGCGGCCCGCCGGTTTTAAAATGGCTTTAAACAAGGATATTGTGCTACTATCAAGTATATAGAGCTTTTTGCGAACGGCAGGCTTTAACCAGCTGTCCGACAAAAGCTGTAGCTTTGTTCATATCATATTTATGTGTGGTAACTACAAATATGATGAAGGGTGGCCATATGATCCCTCTTATTTTTATTTATCTCGGAAAACAATGTTTTATAATCTTTAAAATTATGTCTAACTTGTTAGATGTTAAAAGAAGTCAATTGTTTTTGGCTTCAATAAAAATCAAAAAAACACAATCATGAAAAAATCAATTACTTACTTGTTTACCATTTTTAGCGTCACATGTATGGCTCAAGTGACCATTGATCTAAATAATTTTCCCAGAATTGCGGGATTCACAGACCAGTTGAAACTTGCAGTTTCAACTGGCGTTGCTGTTCCCAGTGAAGGTCCTGCACAAATATGGAACTATTCATCGCTTGTCGAACAAAGCAGTAATTCTATTGTATATGTTGACGCTACTGCGGATATCAATTTCCCAAACGCTTTGAATTATTTTCAAAACAACCTCACGTTTCAAGGGTATCCGATTCCAAGCAACACATACGAGGCTATTGATGTGAACGGCTGGTATAATTTGGGCAGATCAACTACGGATGTTATTTATTCAATTGCAGCGATCACCGGTGGCGCTAAAGATTCTTTGCGTTTCCCGGGAACCAATCAGATCTACAATGGCCGGATTGATGCAATCAAATTCCCAATGACTTATCAAAGCATGTGGACGGAATCCCGATTTGAAAATTCCGGATTTGAGCTTTCTGTAACAGCATTTGGACTCAACAAAACACCGGGAAACAGGAAACGAATTTTAACTAATACCCGCGAAATCGTGGGTTATGGTCAATTGAAAATTCCAAAATCAGATGGAAGCCCTTCTGAGAATATGGACCTGTTGTTGATGAAAATAATCCAGACAACAGTGGACAGTTTTTTCCTGGGAGGTGCCCCCGCTCCCGCTACGCTCCTCACAGCTTTCGGACTTACTCAAGGCAGTATGACTAGTACTTCTTTTTATATTTTTTACAAACCGGATTTTGCAGCACCAGTTTTAAATATTAATCTATCAAATACCGGTCAAGTGAGCTCTGTAAATTACAGGCCGCAAGCAGCAGATGGTTCGGTGTCCGTTAGTGAGGCCACAGATTATGAGGCTAAATGCTATCCAAATCCCTCCAAAGCCGGACAAACTGTGATCATGACAACTTCCGAAAATTCCGACCTGGCTAAAAAGGTGAAAATGACAGATATGCATGGTCATGTAATATTCCATAATGCGGTGGTTGCTCTTACTAATAACCAATATCAATTGACAATTCCAGTGAATTTCACTTGTGGATTGTATTCGCTTCAATTAGAAAATCAACATGGTGACTTAATCGGAAGAACCAAACTTCTCGTTAAATAGTAAATCTTGTAAGACAAAAGAATTTTATTATGTAGGGTACTTAACAAATTTGAGTACCCATTTTTTTACTTTCAATTCTCAATAAGATTGTCGATCTAATACAACATGAATACTATTTATATTTTTCAGCGCTTTGCAGGATCTTCGCCGCGATGCGACATTTTCATTTTATTTAACAGCTACAAATAATTTTAGGAATAAAAATGAATCACAATTAAATGAATATGTTGTCATTTCAACTTCAGTCATTCATGCTATTGACAAGAGCCTCATGGTTGAATATCAGATGTGGAATGAAGACAAAACCCAATTAAAATCACTGTTATGGTCACGGTTTATGCACATAGATTTAATTACAAAGAGAACTACTCCTCATCCGAAAGATATTCAGGAGATGCTGGATTCATTAATCGTACCGATCACGGAGATGACAATGGATGACCGGACAAAGAGTTTGTTGAGTAAATAGTTAAACTTGTATCCATTGATCTTCAATTAAAAGCACACGGACAACACGCCTGCCTGCTGCTGGCAGGGATTAAACTGATTTTCGCGGATCTGATTTGCAAGAAAATTAATAAGTATATCCAAAATCAGTGCAAATCAGTCTAATCCGCGTCTTCTGTGTGCCAAAAAAATATACTCGTAATTGTTCATGTCATTTAATTGAAGTATCAACTCCTCTTTGATAAATTCATACTTTTACACTAAATTAGATACATGGAATTCAGGCATCAGGAAATCGAGGAAAAATGGAAACAAAAGTGGAAGGAAGATCAAACTTACAAAGTTGAGAATGAATACTCCAAACCCAAGTTCTATGTATTAGATATGTTTCCATATCCTTCAGGTGCAGGTTTGCATGTTGGACATCCATTAGGCTATATCGCTTCTGATATTGTTGCACGTCAGAAAAAAATGAAAGGATTTAATGTGCTTCATCCGATGGGATTTGATGCGTTTGGTTTACCAGCTGAACAGTATGCAATTCAAACCGGAATTCATCCTGCAATTTCTACTCAGGAAAATATCGACAGATACCGCAAACAATTAATCAATATCGGATTGAACTTTGACTGGAACCGTGAAGTCATTACCTGCGATCCAAAATATTACAAATGGACGCAGTGGATTTTCCTAAAACTGTATTCTCATTATTACAATACCAAAGAGAAGAAAGCAAAGCCAATCGCCGAACTTGAAAAGTTGTTTGAATCAATTGGCAATGAAAATGCAGATGCTTCTAATAATCAGGAATCTTATTTTGATGCTAATGAATGGATTTCAAAATCTGCAAAAGAAAAAGATGAGATCCTAATGAATTACCGGCTTGCTTACCGGAAAACAAGCTATGTGAATTGGTGTGAAGCTTTGGGAACCGTTCTTGCAAACGATGAAATCAAAGATGGCGTCTCAGAACGTGGAGGCCATCCGGTTGAGAAACGACCGATGTTGCAGTGGGCGCTAAGAATTACTGCGTATGCTGAAAGATTATTAAATGATCTTGAACAGCTTGAATGGTCCGATGCATTAAAAAACATGCAGAAGAACTGGATCGGAAAATCCAAAGGAGCAAAGTTGTTTTTCACAATTGATAATCATTCGGAGCAATTAGAAATATTTACAACCAGACCAGATACTATTTATGGTGCAACTTTCATGGTGCTTGCTCCCGAACATACACTGGTAAAAACAATAACAACTACTACTCAGAAGAAAGAAATTGATTCCTATTTGGAATACACCAACAAAAGAAGTGAACGCGACAGACAATCAGATATAAAAACAGTAACAGGAGCATTTACTGGTGAATATGCGATTCACCCTTTTAATGGAAATAAAGTTCCTATATGGATTTCTGACTATGTGCTTATAGATTATGGCAGTGGTGCAATCATGGCCGTGCCGAGTAATGACAAAAGAGATCAATTATTTGCAAAGCATTTTCATTTACCGATTATTCCTGTTGTCGATCAAAGCGAATTTCCAAATTGCGACACCGAGGATAAAATTGGTAAAATGATCAATTCGGATTTTCTAAATGGTCTTGATGTAAATGATGCCATTGAATTGATTATTAAAAAAGTTGAAGAAAAAAATATTGGAAATGAAATGATTCAATACAAAATGCGCGATGCGAATTTTAGCAGGCAGCGCTATTGGGGAGAACCCTTTCCGATCTATTACGACAGTGAAGGCATTTCAATTCCTTTAAATGAAAAAGATCTTCCACTTGAATTACCTCATCTCAATCAAATCGAACCTGGCAAGGGAGGACGCTCTCCCCTTTTTGCAGCCAATGAATGGGTAAACTTTAATGGCTACACACGTGAAACAGATACTATGCCAGGTTATGCCGGTTCGTCATGGTATTTTCTTCGCTACATGGATGTAATGAATGAAAATGAATTTGCCGGAAAAGATGCTTTGAATTATTGGAAAGATGTTGATCTGTATATTGGCGGAACAGAACATGCGGTTGGTCATTTGATGTATTCACGTTTCTGGCACAAGTTTCTTTATGATCTTAGATATCTAACTACGTTGGAACCTTTTAAGAAATTGGTAAATCAAGGTATGATTCAGGGAGTTATTGAATCCCTTTACCTGGTCAAAGAAAGTAATCCGGCACATTTCATAGATGAACAATTGGTTGAACAATATGGAGAAGATCAATTGGCGAGAATACCTATTCATATCGATTTTATTTCAGATTACAATACATCCGATTCGCATTTGAATAAAAAGGGAATAGAACAATTTGTCAATTGGAGACCTGAATTTGAAAATGCCATCTTTGAAAATCATTCAGAAAAGAATACCGTACAGAAACTAAATGAACATTTCACAATACATACATATTCAGAAACCGGAAAAATGTCCAAGCGATATCATAATGTCGTTAACCCTGATGATGTAATTGAAATATATGGCGCCGATTGCTTTAGAATGTACGAAATGTTTTTGGGTCCAATTGAACAATCCAAGCCCTGGGACACAAAAGGCATTGATGGAGTGTCAAAATTTCTTCGTAAGTATTACAGTATGTTTTTTAATGATAAGGATGAATTTAGTTTAGTTGAAGAAGATGCAACAATTGAAGAACTCAAAATTCTTCACACCTGTATTAAAAAAGTAAATGAAGATATCGACCAGTTTTCATTCAATACTTCAGTCAGCGCATTTATGATTTGCGTCAATGAATTGAGAAGATTGTTTTGCACTAAAAAATCAGTACTTATTCCATTGACACAATTATTGGCACCATTTGCACCATTCATCACCGAAGAGATTTGGCAACTTTCAGGAATGAACGCCACCATTTATCACAGTGACTATCCTAAACATTCAGAAGAATATCTAATTAGCGATACCGTAAATTATCCAGTGAGCATCAATGGCAAAAAAAGATATGAATGGATTGTTTCAAAATCCGTTAGCCAGGATGAATTACAAAATCAAGTTTTGCAGTTAGAAGATATAAGTAAATGGATTGAAGGTCAGGACATTAAAAAAATTATTATTATACCCAATAGAATGATTAATATCGTCCTTTAAATTATACCTTATGTTTGAACGCAAATCCGAACCATTAGCCAAACCCAAAGTCTTCTATAAAAGGCTTATTACTTTTTTTCTGCTTGGATTCAGTATGATCGTGATTTCTTTGGGTATCGGTACAATTGGTTACATGCGCTATGGAAAGCTTGATTTTACGGATGGATTTTACAATGCAAGCATGATCCTGACCGGAATGGGACCTGATGTACAAGATCCGACTGAAGCTGTGAAAATTTTTGCTGCACTCTATGCTATATATAGTGGAGTCATTTTTCTTTCAAGTATTACTATTATTTTTGCACCTATAGTACACCGGTTCTTTCATGTGATTCATATGGACGAGAATGATTGAAGTGATTAATGAATTCAATCAACAACTATCTGTCGATTTTCCGTTTGTGTATTGCTTCTTAAACAAATGATATAATCTTCAGAAGTTAATGCATCATTTTTGAATGATTGCCAGCAAAGATTTTTCCAATCTTTGTTTAGAAAAGAGAATAGTTGTAGAGGATATAAATAATTCTCAAGACAAATTACTCAAATTACTTAGTGTCTCCGTAAACCGACTAAACTTTGGTGCAACAACCAATTCTTTATTCCCAGGTGTATAAATATAAAATCCTTCTCCTGTTTTAACACCATGTTTACCCGCTGTAACCATTTTAACCAATAGCGGACAGGGTGCGTATTTTGGATTACCAAATCCGTCTTCCAAAACCCTCAATATTGCAAGCACAACATCGAGACCGATGAAGTCGGCCAATTGCAATGGACCCATGGGATGAGCCATGCCAAGCTTCATAACGGTATCTATTTCTTCAACACCTGCAACACCTTCATAAAGACAACTTATGGATTCATTGATTAATGGCATCAATACCCTATTCGAAATAAATCCTGGAAAATCATTTACCTCAACCGGTACTTTCTCCATCGACCTGCACAAATCCATTATGGTTTCACAAACTATATCAGATGTATTGTAACCTCTGATAATTTCTACCAGCTTCATGATTGGAGCCGGATTCATAAAATGCATACCAATAACTTTCTCTGGACGCTTGGTTACAGAAGCAATTTTAGTAATTGAAATTGAAGAAGTATTGGATGCGAGTATTGTATATGGTGGACAAATCTGGTCGATGTCTGCAAATATTTTTAATTTCAAAGATTCATTTTCAGTAGCTGCTTCGACGACAAGATCCGCTGCACCAACTGCTTCATTCAGCTCCGTACTTAGTTTTATATTTTTTAAGGTTTTATCTTTGACATCTGAGGTGATTTTGGATTTCTCCACCATCCTGTCGAGGTTTTTGGTAATTGAGTTTAAGGCTTTTTCCAAGGCCAATTTCGAAATATCATTCAATATAACTCTGTATCCATATTGAGCGAAAACATGTGCGATACCACTTCCCATAGTCCCTGCACCAATGACTGTAATGTTCTTCATCCTGGTTTTTGATTTAGCGGCCAAAGGTAATTGCTTTAGGATTTATTTAATGATTTGTAAATAAAAAACTTAAAATTACATATATTGCACGAAATTTTTATGTGTATTTACTTGTAGACTCGGGATCTACCAAAGCAGATTGGGTTTTGTATGATCATCAAAGGGCTGATTTTTACATAAGTGGAGGTATCAATCCAAGCACCCAAAAATCAGAATATATTCAAAATCAAATAGCTACAATTGCCACTAAGCTTCCTCATATTCCTAAAAAAATATTTTTTTATGGGGCAGGTACCACATCAGAACATGCAAAGCGAGACCTTGTTTCTTTTTTTCTTAACTATTTTCCAACAACTGAATTAGCCATCAACTCAGATCTATTGGCAGCAGGTCGCTCACTTTGCAATGACAAAGAAGCAATAATCGGAATACTTGGCACCGGAAGTCATGCAGCTCTTTGCGACGGTCATCAAATCAAGCATCAATTACCTGCACTCGGCTATATACTTGGTGATGAAGGAAGTGGTAACCATCTTGGCAAAGAAATTCTTAAAATGTATTATAATCAAAAACTGGATGAAGAATTAAAATCAGCATTAGAAATAAAACATCCTGAATTGCAATCAGATTTTATTTATCAACTATACCATTCGCCAAATCCATCTTCTACACTTGCTCAGTTTGCAGAATTTGTTGTGAAAAATAAAAATCATATAACTTGTAACCAGATTATCATGAATTGCTTTGAACAATTTATAAACTCAAAGTTATTGGTTTATAAAGACAAGTCTCAATTACCTGTTCATCTTTGTGGATCCATTGCATTCTATTTAAAAGATGAAATTGAATTGGTACTTAGTAAATTTAGATTTAAATTGGGCGAATGTATTCAGAAGCCGATACATAAACTTTTGGAATATCATAAAAGAGAGTTAAAAATGAAAAGTGAAAAGTGAAGAGAGATATGAGTGATGAGATGAATGGTTAATGGTTAATGGTTAATGGTTAATGGTTAAAATAATCTTTCAAATGTCAATTTACTATTATTAATTTTTCAACTGAAAACTGCCAACTGTAAACTGAATTTTATGCGTGAAATAAAACGGATCGGAATATTTACATCGGGTGGAGATTCACCCGGGATGAATGCTGCAATACGGGCAGTAACCCGAGCGGCGAGTTATTATGATCTTCATGTTTATGGAATATACCGTGGGTATGAAGGCTTGATAGATGGCGAAATATCAAGACTGGAAACTACTGATGTGGCTAACATCATTCAAAGAGGTGGTACCATTTTAAAAACATCAAGGTGTCCCAGATTTTTAACAGAAGAAGGAAGAAAAACAGCGCATGAAAATCTGGTCGCACAAGATATAGACGCGGTAGTTGCTATTGGTGGTGACGGCACATTTAGAGGAGCAATTGAATTTTATCAAGAAACCAACTACCCTTTCATTGGACTTCCGGGAACTATCGACAATGATTTATTTGGAACAGATTTTACAATCGGATTTTATACTGCTGTGGATACAGCTGTAGAAGCTGTTGATAAAATTCGTGATACCGCGGATTCACACAATCGCTTATTTATTATTGAAGTGATGGGCAGACATTCAGGATATATTGCATTATACACTGCAATAGCTTCCGGAGCAAGCGCGGTACTGATTCCGGAAATTGAAACAAGTCTTGATGAATTGATAGAAAATATAAACAAATCTTTGAAGCGAAAAAAATTATTCGGTCTTGTAATTGTTGCAGAAGGTAACAAACTAGGCAACGCTGTAGAAATCGCAAATAAGTTAAAAGAAAAAATTAAGGATTACGACATCAAAGTAAGCATTTTTGGACATATCCAACGAGGCGGATCACCTTGCGCCTACGATCGCATTCTTGCAAGTCGCCTTGGATATGCATCTATTGAAGGACTCCTGGCCGGCAAACACAATTGTATGGCAGGTGTAGTAAATGATAAAATAGTATACACTCCTTTTGAGCAAACTGTGCAATTAAAAAAACATCCAGAAAAAGAATTGATTAAGATGGCGGAGATATTAGGACTTTAAAGAAGTTGGCAGTTAACAGTTGTCAGTTTGTCAGTTGTCAGTTGTCAGTTAAAAAAACAATTACTTCATTCTTTCATTCTTTCCCCGCAATTCTGCGGGATCTCCGCTTCGCTCCGACATTCTTTCATTTAATTTAACTCCCTGCTCCGAAACTAGAAATTAATCCAACTCTTAAATACGAAGCTTGAAATCCACGGCTGTAAAATTGATTTACCCAATCGACACGGAATAATCTGAATAATTTATATCCTACATTTCCAAAACCTAAACTCAATTCTGAATATGGATTTGAACCTGGAATACTTACAGCAGAGAATCGAATCAATTCTTTAAATCTCAACTTGTTGATCAATGGAATCCGATCCAGAAACCTTCCCTGAAAATCATGTTCCATAAAAAATGATGCAGATATCTTTGAAGTTGAGTATGCATATGGATACAGAGTTAAAAAGTAATCATTCGCGTGTGGTTCAATATAAAAAGCCAGAGCATTTCCATGCTGATAAATTCGTTCAGGTGTGTCCAATTCACGATTGTAAAGTAATGAATTGCCTTTTAAAGCAGCGCTCATTGCCCCCCAACTTCCAAAATTAAAATCCTTAGTGATAGTCAATCCCAATTTATGATAAGAGCTGCTTGTGGCAGAATAATAACCCCAGGTATAATCTAAAACGAATTTTGGGAACACGGTTCCCAATTTAGTAATTTCATCCGGAGTGATCCAGATCTTGGTGGCTGGAGACCAACTCAAATGTGTTGACCAGGAAAATAGTTCCTTTTGTGCTACGACAAGTGAATCATCCAATTTATCAGCAATTGCATTCGACTGATAAAATTGTGACTTTTTACTAAAGCTATATTCAGTATGATTTTCCACATTCAATCGTCGTGTAAATTCAACTTTTGTGTTAAGTTGCAAATCATTTGATAAATCCCGACCGTATTGCATGTTTGCATATTGCTTTTCAAATAATTTAACAAAACTCTTTTTGAAATATAAATTATTGACTTCATTAAACAACTTTGAACTTTCTAATCCATTGAATTCAAACAAACCAATTCCGCCTTCCATTTCAATAAAAGCCTTAGTCTTCTTGTTAAACTGATAATTCAATTTCAATTCCGGTCTGAATTTTTCTTCCGAAAATCCATAATCAATTTTAGCCTCAAGCTTAATACGTTTGGTGTTGTGTTTTCTTTTAATAGTTTGATTGTAACTTAGTGTAGTGCCCAATGCCCAACCCTGTACTGGATTAAAATGAAATAGTTCAAGAGGCGAACCAAATGATATATTCCATTTTTCAAAAGTATTTGTATATTGGTATCCAAAAAACAAATCCATAATTTCGAATTGATTGTTTCTTTTGTCAACAGAATCTTTATACACTTTGGTCTCCCGAATGAATTTAATACTGTCTTTTAGTTGATAATCTATTTTTTCGTCTAAGGTCAAGGGCACGGGCCTGATACTATCCCAATACGTTTTGTTCTTTTCATTGGCGCCTTCCTGCACTTTTAAAATCGTGTTTTTACTTCCCACCTTTATACTTTCGTCAAGCAAATAGTCGGAAAATACAACTACGAATTTTCCTTCCAATTTAATTCCCAAAATTCCCGCCTTAAAACCGAAAACCTGATTCTGAATTTTATATCTTCTTTCCCCAGCAACAGGAATGAATAACTGACGCAGATAAATCGTATCGAATAATTCCTGCTGGACTTGTTTTCCTGTAACAAATGAATTAACAGATTCAATACTCCAATCTTCATTGCGAATTGTGATCTCGCCATTCCAACAACCAAGGCTGCTATTTTTAGGAATCATTTGAATTCTATACGAATAGGTTTTAGAATTTACACTGGTATCTGTGCCAAGTAGTTTAAACTTGTAATATGAAAATGCATTATCAGCAATCGGTGATACAATGCTTTTTCCAAACTCATTTGTGTTTTCATAAAGATCAAAACGCACAGAACTTGCACTATTGAAAGAAAATCCATTATCCCTTCCAGAAATTATTGAAGAAATCATTTCTTCATAAAAATGATCCGGTTTTTCAAAAGTAAGTTTAGAAACTGTTTCAGATAAATAAACATAACCTTGCCGATTGGTATCTAAATTGCCATCCATCGTTCCGACATTCTTACCAAATATTTTTTTCGGGGCATCCAATATTTTTATAAACCCTTTTGTATAAGCATCACAGGTATAATTTGGCTTTTGATTTAAATAATATTTACGACTTGCCATGGCATTTCGTATTATTTCATAAGCAGGATCCTCTTGATTGAAAGAAACAATTATCTCCTGGAGATTATAAACTGATGGCTTCAACACCACATCAAAATTTATTAATCCTCCTGAATTATCAATTTCATCTTCACGAGTTTGAAATCCGAGATATTGAAAGACCAAAATATTCTTTCCTTTTTCAAGTGTCAATTCATAATTTCCTTCTACATTACTACTCGTTCCCCTGGTAGTACCTTTAATATAAACTGCCGCAAAGGCCAATGGCTTCCCTTCTGAATCTGTTATTCTACCTTTTAGTTGGGAATAAAGACTTTGAATTGAAAAAATTAAAAAACAAAAGATTAATCCGAATTGCTTCATAAGTTTAGCCAGTTATTTAAAAGTGTAGGACCGGTTTTAGATAAAAAAGACTCCGGATGAAACTGAAATCCCTCAATAGGAAGTTGCTTATGACAGATACCCATTATAATCCCGTCCTCTGATATACAAGTGATCGAAAGAACTTCGGGAAGCGAATCCAATTCAACTGCCCAGGAATGATAAAGGCCCGATTCAAATTGTGCTGGCATATTGAATAATGCTGAGTTTTGAATTTTACACATATTGATGATTCCTTTTCTTTGTCCATGTTGCACTCGATCTTGTTTAAATAAAGTGGCGCCAAAATATTGAGCAATCGCCTGATGACCCAGACAAATGCCTAAAACTTTAGTGTTATTATTGCATATTCTTAGGATTTCGAACATAACTGGAAATTCATTTGGCAACCCCGGCCCCGGCGAAAAAACAATTCTGTCAAATTCATTTATTAAGTGCAAGCTCTGCTCAATACCCTCAGAGACAGTTACCTTACAGTTTAACTCTTCAAAAACCTGAACCAGGTTATAGGTAAAGGAGTCTTTATTATCAATCAATAAAATATTTCTATTGGTACTAATCACAAAAAGCTGATAACTTTCCGGCGAAATTAGACAACCACAACTACTTAAAGTGCATTTGATCAAAGATTATCAATCTGTTATTACTTTGATGAATGAATACTATGCATTAGGTGAGCCTTATTTATTTGTTTTAGATTATGAAAAAACCGAAGGCATCTGTATATTAACCAAAGATATACCTGATGATCTTGTCAAATTTTCCTTAGACTCCAAGTCTAATGAACTTTGTCCTCCAGTTTCTCTTCAATTCAGTTTTAATAGCATATCCTTTACAGATTATCAATTAAAATTTGAACAAGCATTAAATCAAATAAATCTTGGGAATAGTTACTTATGCAATCTTACACAACCTAGTTCATTACAAATCAATTTAAATCTGGAAGAAATATATAAATACAGTAAGGCGCTTTATAAACTTTATATCAAAGATTTTTTTGTCGTCTTTTCTCCTGAAACTTTTGTCGAGATTATAGATGGAGAAATATATACGCATCCAATGAAAGGAACTATTTCTGCTGATAAAGAAGAAAATAAAGAAATACTCTTAAATGATGAAAAGGAAGATGCGGAACACAATACTATTGTAGACCTGTTGAGAAATGATCTGAGTATTGTTGCAAATATGGTTAGAGTGAACAAATTTAAATATCTTCAAAAGATTGAAACCAACAGAGGCTCTATCTGGCAGATGAGTTCTGAAATTCGTGGCATTGTTAAATCAGAATACAAAAATCATCCAGGGAGTTTATTTGATAAGATTTTACCTGCAGGATCAGTCACAGGTGCACCCAAAGACAAAACAGTGTCTATCTTGCACGAAATAGAAAACTATGATCGTGGATTTTATACTGGAGTATTTGGATATTGTGATGGTAAAAATATTAAAAGCGCAGTAATGATCCGGTTCATCGAACAAACAGAAAATGGGTTGATCTATAAAAGCGGAGGGGGCATTACCAGTTTATCTAAACCCGAACAAGAATATCAGGAACTCATTCAAAAAGTATATGTTCCGGTTTTTTGAAAGCATCGCTATTGTGGATGGCAAGCCACGAAATTTGTATTTCCATCAGACCAGGGTGGATAAAACCTTCAAGCATTTTTTTTCTAAATATGAATCGCATCATTTGGAATATTTATTAACCAAAATTGAATTAAAAGCAGCACCATTGGTAAAATGTAAATTTTCCTATGATGAATTGACTTTTAAATTTTACCAGCTTCCTTATGTAAGTAAAGTATTCAAATCATTTATCTTAATCGAAGATGACACCATCTTGTATTCTTATAAATTTGTTGATCGTAGTTACATTGACAAGTATTTAAAAAATAGTTCTCCGGATGAACAAATCATTTTTATAAAAAACAAGGTAATCACAGACAGCAGTTTTAGCAACTTAATTTTTTTTGATGGTTATCGCTGGCTTACACCTGCAAGACCTTTGTTGCTCGGCACGATGCGAGCTTTATTACTTGCCGAATGGAGAATTGATGAAGAACATATCGGAACCAATCAATTGCATTTGTTCAAGTCATTCAAACTGATCAATGCATTAAATTCAATTGAAGATTCACCTGAATACCCTATTTCTCTGATTAATCCTGAGATCATTAAAGTTTAAAGATGGACCTGAACAATTATCATGAAGTTCTTTCACTAGCCATTTCCTACAATGCCACATTAGTAGTAGTGACGAAAAATCAATCTATTGATGACATTAAGTCCATTTATGATGAAGGACAAAGTGTTTTTGGAGAAAATAAAGTTCAGGACTTAATTCAGAAAAAAAGTGAAATGTCAACGGATATAGAATGGCATATGATTGGGACCTTACAATCAAACAAAGTAAAACTCATAGCACCCTGGATCGATATGATCCATTCTGTAGATTCTTTTGGTCTCGCTAAAAAAATCCATCAGGAAGCAGAATTAAACAACCGGGTGATTCCGGTATTATTGGAAATCAAAATTGGACTTGAAGAAAGTAAACACGGTTTTATTGAAAGCGATTTGGTTACTTCATTATACCGTGATGATTGGGATGCCCTACAACATATAAATGTTTGTGGTTTGATGGGAATGGCCAGTTTTACAGATGATAAAACACAAATCCGAAATGAATTCAAAAAACTAAGAACTGCATTTAATATGCTTCAATCCAATTATTTTAAAAATTCTGAATTCAAAGAATTATCCATGGGCATGTCCGGAGATTATGAAATTGCTTTGGAAGAAGGATCGACAATGATTAGAGTGGGAAGCAAAATATTCAAACATTAAAAGGCCCACCTGACTTTAGTCGGCACTAAAGACATCTTATGAGCATTGAATAATAAAAATCAATCTATTAATACCAACTATCAATTACGTGACTTTAGTCAATGGCGGATCACATTACAAAGTTTGGGAGCATCTTTACATTGCAATCACTTATGAATCTTATTAAAATTCGATTATTGATTTTTAGAAGAATTTATTTGCCACAATGGAGAGCACCGATAAAAGTGGTGTTTCGCTCCTCCATTAATCCACAACAATTTTTTTTGTTATGAAGGATTTGTCCTTGAAAAATATCTGTACGATATAAACTCCTGCTGCTAAATTAGTTTCAACAAAAAATTGCACTCCATCAATTCTCTTTTGATAAAGGGCATTACCTAAAGAATTATAAATATTAATTTTCTCAATTGATTTATCAGATTTTAGATTAAATGATCCGATAACCGGATTTGGAAAAATGCTGACTTGATCTTGAGTACTATTTTTTACACCAGTTGTATTACACACTTCTTTTATAATAAGATCAATTTCTCTTACACTGGCATCGATATCTGAAAGTTGCAATTGTAATGCTTTCGTATTTACTGGATTTTCAGTAAGTCTCATTGTATCCTTTGCAACTGTCGAGGTCAAATTTTCAGCACATCTATGATCAAGAACACTTGGATTTTCAAGAAGTATGAGATAATTTTCTCCAGTTCCATTGGGCTTAATAATAGTCCAAATCCGATCTGTGACTCTATCATATACTGACGAAGAACTTGTTGCAATACTTGAGTTTTTTAATTCGGTTTTATAATATTTAAATTGTTCAACGATTGCATTAGATGAATTGACTTTCATTAGAGCATAACCTTCGTAACCATACTCAAAAGGAGCTTGACCTCCAAATAGAAAGAAATTACCATCTGTATTAACCGACTCCACCCGAATTGGTGCGGTAAAATTTCTCCAGGTACGGAGATTTAAATCATTATCAAACATAGTCATCAAAACGGTTCCAGGCTCAGATGCACCTATTTCTGCTTGGGAAAACAAATGAATGTTTATACCTTTTGATTTTACATAAGTCCATCCAAAACGGTTGTTGTGTTTTACATCCGGAAACAACAATTCCACTGTTTTCATTTTAACGGGATTACCATCTGTATCAAATTGTGCAAGCATCATCCTTGGCTCAGTATCATTTGCTTTTCTTATCGTACCTGATAAAATCAGGTTTCCATTAGGAGCCATATTGATCGAACTCGGTGCTTCTGAATTAATTGGCGCAATTGAATTATATATGTTTGCCCAGAGAATGTTGTTCCCATCAAATTTGATCAACACTATCTTACTATTGAGTTCTGAAAGATAACTAATCAATGATTCGGCCAAAATATAAAACTCATTGTTTGAATAAAGCACATCAACTGGCTTGAGAATAAAATTGGGGTCAGTAGAAAGAGAAACTACTTTTAGCGTCTTTATGGTTTTTAATTTCAAACTAAATATTCCGAATACCATAAGATTGCCTGATCCTGAATTATTGTAAGTACCTATAAAAAAAACATCGTCATGCCCTGTATGTATAACTTTATTGATATATAGATTTCCCAATTTAGGATAAATGAAAAAGCTTGTTGTGATATCTGATTCATTATAAAAGGGCAACAACATGATTTCACTCTGGTTGCTTGTCATGTTCGTACAATTTATTCCACAAACTTTTGAACCTGGGTTTATCCCAAGATTTGAAAAGAGGCTCATGCCAATGACATCATTCATAATAATATCATTGGATGAAAGATTCAGTTTAGTCAATGATTGAGACATCAACAATAACGTGAAACAACAAAATAAAAAACTAAGAATTTGTTTCATAAATTAAATTTTGATCCATTTTAATAAATGGCTCCGGGAACCTTCCCGGACATGAATTATATACATACCGGCTTTTAAATAACTGAAATCTTTTTCCATTTCTGATTTGGCTTCGACTATCAAATTATTCAATACCTTTCCTTGTATGCTGAGTAAAGAAACTTGTAATTGTAGATTCGTCTTATTTGAAATAGCAAACCCGCCATTCGATGGATTTGGATAAATTTTAATTTCTCCTTCTCCTGAATTTTCCACCCTGGTAGTGCCATCCAATTTAAATGTGGTTTGAAACATAGCTAATCCTCCCCTATTATTTCCTACGATCATATCCAAGACTCCATCATCATCGATATCAGCAAGACTAAATCTCGAACGCTCTCCTTCTAACAATTGGCCGTAATTGGGATTCTCCATGATGAATTGGCCTTGCACATTATTGTCCATATTTCCAATAATTTTTACTTCACCATAAATATTGCCGCTAAATAATTTATAGCTTCCATTAAAATCAAAAATTTCTGGTGAAGTATATGATTTGGAACCATAGCCATTTACAATAATTTTACCCAGGCAATTCGAGTTTGGTGATTTATAATAATCAAGATCAAACACTGCACTATCTTTGGTTCCAAGATTTTGAAAATAATAAAAACTTCCACAAGGCTTTTGATTTGAATCATTTGTATTTAACCAGGCCCCACTTAAAATATCAACAAGTCCATCCCTGTTTAAATCAACAATATTTGGGCTGCTATACGCTTTTACACTTAAATCCTGATACGGATAAATTATTCGATCAAAGACGAATGGCAAATTTTTTCCGGCAATATTTTCGCAATAAAAAAACTGACCATTATTTTCACCAACGAGCAAATCGAGATCGCCATCATTATCTAAATCTCCAAAACAGGGTGAGAAACTATTGTGTGCATCCGAGCTTAAAGCAAATTCATTAAAATTCAAATAATTGCTATCGACAAGTTTGTATTTAGGAAATTTCTTTGTTCCGATATTTTCGAATAACACAAGTCTTGCATCCCGTTTGCTTGAACCTACAATATAAAATCCTTCTGTGCCAACCAGAATATCCATTAGTTCATCTTGATTGTAATCCACAAAACACGGATCCGACCCAGCTCCCAAATCTATCATCTCAGAACCAAATAAATTTTTGGTTTGCAACTGGAATTTTGGATTTTGAGCAGAGCCTGTGTTTCTGTAAAACCAGACATTTTTAGTATTCTCTGCCCGTACAGGATCGTTTGGTGTAATGACAATATCATTTAGCTTATCGTGATCCACATCAACAGAAAATGCTCCCATAAATTCATATAAATGGACGGAATCATTTGGACTTGGCCAATCCGTTTGCTGAGCAGTCATCCAAGCCTGTGTTTTTGAGCCTCCATTGTAAAGTGCAACAACTCCAGGACTGGTCAGATCACCAATAAGAAAATCCTTTAAATCATCGCCATTTAAATCAACAGTTAAAATCGTTGATCCAGCATGCCTTTTAGTCAATATCGGATTCCATAAATCGACGCAGGTATCTTTACTTCCACTTAAATGAATTTGTGAACTTGCACCTTCTTCCACAAAACCACCAAAACATCTTTTTGAATAAACATAAACCAAGGTATCGATACCATATCCTCTTTCGATAACCACATTTTGGAATAATGATGCGCGATTATTTCCAGGTTCAAACAAGATAATATCCAAATCACCATCGCCATCAACATCATCTATTGAGAGCAGATCAGAGTAATCAGCAGCAATATTTGTTGGAGAACCTCCAGTTGTAAAATACAAAACCTTAAACAACAATCCGGTGTCGGTTACGAATTTTTTGAATTCGAGATTTCCTGAATTTAGAGAAGCAGTATAGACTTCAATACCTGGTATGCCTTCTGTATTAAAAGAACATGCAAAAATATCGACTAAGCCATCTTTGTTGTAATCTTTGAATATTACCCAATCTTTAAGTACAGGAAAAATGTGTTTGTAATCAGGTTCGTATTTATATTGTTTAAAATCTTTTTGATAAACCATTGGTATAATTACATTACCTGATCTGTCAAAAAGAATAAGATCTAAAATGCCATCAAGATTTAAATCAAATTCTCCAACTTGAATACTATTAAAGCCACCCATCAAGGCCAATTGCAATTCAGTATTATTTTCATTTACGAAAGGGACTTCTTTGTGCTTTATTATTTGGCCAAATAAAGAAAATTCGAACAAGAAAAAGAAGATGAACAAACAACCAAATCTTGACTTCATGCTTTTAATTTATCTACTAACGATTACAATGCAATATCATTCGACACTAAAGCTGCTCTCACAAAACTGACCAAAGTTAACAAAGAGCTTGTTTAAAAGTGATACTAAAAATTTTAAGATTAGCACATTTAACAACTTCCTGTTAAAAAAGCCTTAAAACAGTGAAAATAAACAGAATAAAACCAAACCATTCAAACCAAACCGCATTCCTGGTGGTTAATTGCCCATGCCATCAATAGTCCTGTTTTTATCATTTTATTTGTCCTTCCTTGATGGGTCAAAACCTCAAAGGGAAACTAAAAATGCTATTCGCATAGTAGATACCAGGGAATTACTTAGTATTATTAATACACAA
>JAYVIT010000089.1:0-7288 GCA_043769965.1 Saprospiraceae bacterium | reverse complement strand
ATAATCTACTTTCCTATAATAGATATCTCCATAAACCTTTGCTTTGAAAATATCTCTGGAAATATTAATTCCATAAGAATTGGATGTCAAATAATCCGTCATGAGATAATTTGAAGTTAGGTTAACAGAGCAATTCAATAAAGGCACTTTGGTATAAGTCAGATATGCATTTACATTTTTTGAATCATTCTGATTGTCTTTCTGAAAACGCATATTACCACTACAGCCAATAGATACAAAGCGGAAGGGCTGATAATTGAACTGCAACCGGAGTCCTTGCCTGGTTTCGTATTCGAGTAAACTATCGATTCTATTTTTATAGGTTTCGTAATAAAGTATGTCGGACCTCGAATCATAGGAAGCCGAGATGCTCAATTTTCTTGAGACTCGATACCGCATTGTCAAATACAGATTTGTCAGTCTCATCGTATTTGATTTAACCTCATTTATTTTTTCAAACAAATCAAATTCCATTGAACCAAAAACACTAACATCTCTAAAAATTGTACTGGTGTGTTGAAAATGTAGAAAACGACGGTCTGTGTTTCCATGATTTTGTTGTTCAACTAATGCGACAGTATTTTGGCTGGACATTTTATTTCCTATATCCAAATTGTAACCAACGAATCCACCCATTTCAAATAATTTCATATTAAGGCTGTAATCTCCCCAATCAGGCCGTGATCCTGCTACAGCGCCGAAAATAAAATTGCGGTATTTTTTTTCTATCTGTATTCCGTCGATTGCTCCCATGCTCGAAAGATTAAAATTGATTTTGCGACCAAGGTAGACATCCATATTTCCGGCAAAATTATACTTCACAGCCAAAGCGTAAACTTTAAGTGCATTATTAATATTTTCTTTTACCTTATTCCATTCATCAATTTTATGACGGAAAGAAATGTAAGATTCAAATGAGAATTTGGATTCACCTACCTGATTCCCATTTAATGACATTGTGTAGTTTAAGCGATGAGAAGGCTTATTCGTATTATTTGAAATACTTGAATAGCTGGCAATTGATAAGCGTCCTTTCCATTCGTTGGCTGGTTTTTTAATGGTAGTCTTTTTAATTGAATTTGTATCTTTTTGCGATTGTTGATTTTTAAAGACATTGTCTTTTGCAGACACATCCTTTACCAATTCCTTTTTCGTCAGGTTTAAGTTTCTGGAAAATATTTCAGTTGAAGTTGCAAATTGGAAATCGTTTAATGGAGTACATACACAGGATGTTGAGGATTTATTGATCACAACAAGTGCAGCGACGAGTCCATTTTCATTTTTAAGGTAAAGTGTATCTCCTGTTTTGATTGCTTTGGTAGACTCGAATTTTACATAAATATTTTTGCTGGAAACAAAGGACACATATCCTTTTATCAAAGTATCAGTATTCTGTGAATATCCCTGGATAGCAAATAGAAATCCTATACACAGGAAGACTAATGGTAATTTTTTAATCTGGGTGTAAAACATGAAATATCTTAAATCTATTTTTTTCCTTTTGGGTGACATGAATAGCATGCATTGCTGTTGTAAGAATATCCAGATACACCGTTGTGTTGATTGTCAACTTCGTTTTTATTATTATGCTCATGACACAGTATGCAACTGAAAATATTGTAATTACTTGAATTGGTGTGGCAATCAGCACATACATTCCATTCATCTTTATGTTTGCCGCTATAAATCGGGAAGTATAATACATCATGATTGAAAGTCGATGGGATCCATGCATTAACAGTGTGACAAGTCGAGCAATCCGTTGGAAATTGTGCAGTCTGATGATCCGGATTTGTTGTCTGGTTATAATCATCGAGATGGCAACCTACACAAGTAGTTGGTGTATTGTTATAATTTCCATTATGACAAGCTGCACAATCATTTGCTATACTAAGATGTGCGCCTAATAAAGGCCAATAATTATTATGATTGGGCATTGATGCCGGAGCCCAACCTGGTGCAGTGGTGTGGCATAATTCACAAGTGTGTGAAAATCCAAGGTTATTGTGATTTGGATTAGTAGCCTGATTGTAATCTGTTAAATGACATCCATTACAAGTATTTGGTGTATTGCTGTAATTTCCATTGTGGCAAATGATACAATTGTCAGCAATACTGGCATGAGCTCCGGTTAATGGATAATAATTGTTGTGATTAAATGTAGAAGGAATCCATGCTGTTTCGGTATGACAGCTTGCACAATCCATTGGAAATTGTTGCGACTGATGATCAGGATTGCTGGTTTGATTGTAATTATCAATGTGACAACCTGCACAGGTATTTGGAGTATTATTGTAATTTCCATTGTGGCAAATTGCACAATCATTTGCGATTTGTGCGTGAGCTCCATTCAATGGATAAAAATTATTGTGATTCGGAAATAACGCAGGTTCCCAACCTGGATTTGTTGTATGACATTGAGCACAATCCGTTGGCAATCCTAAATTTTGGTGATTCGGATTGGTGGAAGTATTGTAATCCGTTAAGTGACAACCCTTGCAATTATTTGGAGTATTATTATAATTTCCGTTATGGCAAGCAGCGCAATCCGATGCAATTTGTATATGCGCACCGGTCAATGGATAATAGGTATCATGAGTTGGCATCTGAGCTGGTGCCCAACCTGCCTGAGTTGTATGACAGAGTGCACAGTCAGTAAGAAATCCAAGTGTTACGTGGTTTGGATTACCAGATTGATTGTAGTCGTTTAAGTGACAACCCTGACAGGTATTTGGAGTATTGTTATAGTTTCCATTATGACACGCTGCACAATTGGTTGCAATAGTTAAATGCGCACCGGTTAAAGGATAATACGCATCATGATTTGGCATTTGCGCGGGTGCCCATCCGGATTGTGTAGTATGACACATTGCACAATCTGTTGGTAAACCAAGATTTATGTGATTCGGATTACCAGATTGATTGTAGTCGTTGATATGACATCCTTCACAGGTATTCGGTGTATTATTATAATTTCCTTTATGGCATGCTGCGCAATCAGATGCAATCTGTAAATGGGCACCAGTCAATACATAATAATTATCGTGTATTGGGAATAAAGCGGGCTTCCAATCCGGATTAGTGGTGTGACACATTTTGCAATCTTTAGGAAATGCTAAATCAAGATGTTTTGGATTTTGTGTTTGATTGTAATCATTCATGTGACAACCTTCGCAGTCCGTCGGAGTATTGTTGTAATTGCCATTATGACAAGCAGCACAATCTGATTTAATAGAAATATGAGCACCAGTCAATGCGTAATACTGATCATGATTATCCAGCTTAGCAGGTTTCCAATCTGGAGCAGTGGTATGACACATTATACAATCTGTAGAAAGTCCAAGTGAAACGTGATTCGGATTATTACTTCCATTAAAGTCAGTCAAATGGCAGCTTTCACAATTTGTCGGAGTTCCCTTAAATCCGGATGTGTGACAACTTTTACAATCAACCTGGAGATGCGCACCGGTTAATGGAAAGTTGGTTGCATTGTGATCGAACATATCATTTTTGTCACCATTCGGATGACAACCAAAACAAGCTTGACTATTATAAAAATATCCACCTACTCCTGTATGTTGATTATCAGTTTCCGGATTGATATGGCAACCGGTGCAAGTGAATTCTTTAAAATTACCAGGATTTTCATGACAATCTTTACATTCATTCCACAATCCTTTGTGTTTGCCTATATAAATAGGAAAGTAAGCTCCATCGTGATCAAAGGTTGCTGGCTTCCATGAATTTTCTGTATGACAACTTGCACAATCTGTTGAAAATTGCAAAATTTTATGATTAGGATCAATGGTTTTGTTGTAATCATCCAGGTGACATCCAGCACAATTATCCGGTGTATTGTTATAGTCTCCATGATGACAAGCTGCGCAATCCATTGCAATTGCAGTATGTGCACCTGATAATTGATAATATTGATTGTGATTATCTAATTTGGCTGGTTTCCAATCAGGTGCAGTAGTATGACAACTTGCACAATCCAATGACAATCCCAAATTTTTATGATTCGGATTTACGCTGCCATCAAAATCATTAGTATGACAACTTACACAATAAGTTGGAGTTCCTTTAAATCCCGATTGATGACAATTCTTGCATTCAACTTGTATGTGAGCATTAGTTAATGGAAAGGCTGTAGTGTTGTGATCAAATCGATCTTGTTTATCGCCTTTTGGATGACAGGCAAGACAAGCTTGATCCTGATACCAATATCCATTAACACCTGTATGTTGATTATCCGTATCCGGATTGGTATGGCAAACAACGCAACTGACTTCTTTTATATTCCCGGGATTGATGTGGCAATCGCTGCACTGCATCCATTGTCCTTTGTGTTTTCCAGAATAGATTGGAAAGAATTGTCCATCATGTTCGAAAGTTGCAGGTATCCATGCTGTTTCTTTATGACAGGAAGCGCAATCAGTAGAAAATTGTTGGGTTTTGTGCGGAGGATCAATAGTGCTGTTATAATCTTCAATATGGCAACCGGCACAAGTATTCGGAGTATTGTTGTAATCACTTTTGTGACACTATGCACAATCTGTTGCTATTGCTTTGTGTGCACCATTTAAAGCGTAATAGGAATCGTGATTATCAAATCGTGCCGGTTTCCAATCCGCTTGTGTGGTGTGACATGAGGTGCAATGCATAGATAGACCCAAAGATTTGTGATTGGGATTTGTACTTCCATTGAAATCCAAAAGGTGACAATCTGCACAAACAGTTGATGTTCCTTTAAACACACTAGTATGACACAACTTGCAATCCACTTGTTGGTGTTCGCCGGTTAGTGGAAAAGCGGTATTGTTATGATTAAAATTATCTGCTTTATTACCAGAAGGATGACAAGCTAAACAGGCATTGTCATTAAAGAAATAACCATTGACATTTTTATGTTCTTCAGAAACTTTTGGATCCTTATGGCAAACCACACAACTGAACTCACTATAGTTTGATGAATTCAAATGGCAGTCTCTGCATTCCAACCATTCTTTTTTGTGCGAGCCACTGTAAATCGGAAAATAAAGTGGATCGTGTTGTGTGAATTCAGCAGGTTTCCATCCTGGTGCTGTAGTATGACAATTTGTACACTGTGTTGTAAAGCTTGCCGCTTGGTGATTTGGATCATCACTGGATTCAAAGTCTTTGCGATGACATGAAAAACAATCTGTTGATGTATTTGAATAGTCACCACCTGTATGACATTTTTTACAATCTAAATTGGAATGGCCTTCTGTCAATGGGAAAAAATCATGATTGATATTTTTTGCTTCCCATCCAAAAGATGTTGGATTGTGACAACTAGAACAATCCAATGAAAAATGAGCGTCTTTATGATTTGGATTCGTTGTGTTTTCAAAATCTATTTTGTGACAATTGATGCAATCATTACCGATGCGTTCAAATTGCAATTCAGAAGCAGACACATGGCAGGATTTACAATCGACTGTCGCATGCTTACCCAATAGCGGGAATCCATTTTGAAAGTGAAGATTTGTGACATCATCTACTATCCAGCTTTGTGTATTGTGACAACGTGCACACTCCATGCCCACTGTTTTTTCATGTACATCAGTATGGCATGAAAAACAATTTTCTTTTGCTTCCGAAAATACAAGTGTTTGATGACAGGATTTACAATCTACATCTTTATGTCTGCCGGTTAAAAGAAAACGGGTTGAATCATGATCAAAAGTTAAATAGTCCTTATCCATTTTCCAGCCGGAAGGTGAGTGGCATTGTGCACAATTAACCTTCAACTCAATTCCGTGTGGAGATTGAGCGAGCGATGAAAAAACAACGCTAAAGATTAATATTAGTGATGACAGACTACGCACTCGAAATTTTCAAATTTATATTGTATAATGATCTGATTATTTACTTTGATTTCTTTGTGACAGGCACTGCATGCAACTTCTTTATGCTTTCCTTCCAATTTAAATGCGGTGCTGTCATGATTAAATTTTGTTGGTTTCCAACTTACAAAATCGTGACAGGATTCACAATTTGTGATTCCATTTTTTGAAAACTGATCGCGGTGTACATTTTTATGACAGGTGGTACAACTTGTTGAAAGTGTATCAAATTTCATGTAACGGTTTCCGGATTCATTCGGATTTAAGCCATGACAATCCATGCAATTCTTTTCCGCATGTTTTCCCAATAATGTGTATCCAGTGAGCTTATGATCAAATTGAACAGTTGTCCAACTTTCCGCAGTATGACAATTTGTACAATTCTGATTTGGATAATATTTTACTTTAATAAATCCTTGATGCACGTCTGTATGACAATCTATACAATCATTTCCGATTTGTTTGAACTTCCAGGTCTTTTCTTTTTGATGGCAGGAGATGCAAGGAGTTGCCATATGCGAGCCTTCTAAGCGAAATGAAGTCTTATTATGATCTTCAATTGAATAAGTTGATGAAGTAAATCCATAAACAGTATGGCATTCAGCACAGTCTCTTTTGCGTTCTTTTAGTTCGAGTTGTCCTTTATGATAATCCGTATGACAAGATACACAGGAATTGAATTCAATTGGATCTGTATATTTTTGTTTATGGCAGGATTTGCAATCTACTTTTTCATGTTTGCCTTCCAATTTGTATGGAGTCAGATCGTGATTAAATTTATTCATGTCTGTCAAACGCCTGAAGCCATCTTCATTGTGACATTCTTTGCAATCCACGCCAAACTTACCTTCATGAACATCCTTATGACATTTGATACATTCATCAACTTTGATTCCTGATTTATCTTGCAGCACTTCCAATGGACCAAGTTTTAAATTATGACATTTAGAGCAATCCTGCTTTTTGTGCAGCCCTTTTAATGGAAACAGCGTTTTGTTATGATTAAAATGGTTATAACCGATAAAAGTTTTGAATGATTCCTCAGTATGACATTCATTGCATTTATTACCCAATGCTTTTTTATGAGCATCGGTATGACAATTTGCACAACTGGTGAATGAATTGCTTGCAAATTGTTGAATTTTTTCACCATTCCGGTATTCAATCTTATGGCATTCTTTACATTCTACTTTGCCATGTTGACCCAATAAAGGAAATTTTGTTTTTTCATGTTTGAATTTTGCAGCAGGGGTGAATGCTTCTGTATTATGACAATCCGCACAATTTTTTGATAAGGTATTTTGGTGATAATCTTTATGGCAGCTATTGCATTTTTGATCCAATCCAAGGAAGGTATATTTCTTTAATTGTAACTACTCAGGGCATAAGTTAGCAATATTCTTTAATACCTGAAAAAC
>JAYVIT010000088.1:0-17840 GCA_043769965.1 Saprospiraceae bacterium | reverse complement strand
ACCGAGCGTGGAGCATTTCTATTTACTTTGAAGATGATGGCGAGAACCCGCGATTTCAAATTTACTGTATATCCAATAATGGTCCAAATAGCATTACCTGCTGCTGTTTCTATCCTTCCCTTTTTGTATAAAAGTATAAAAACTGGAAGTCCAATTTCATATGACGATTATAAATTAGCATTTGTATTCCTTATTTATACAAGTTGCGTGCTATTCTATACGGCTTTAAACAGTGTACCTTATAGTGATAGATTCCGATCCGCCTGGATATTTTTTATAACGCCAATCGAAAAACCAGGATTGATTTTCACTAGCCTAATAAAAGCCTGCTTTATAAAATTTTACGCCCCATTGATCTTATTCGTTGTAATAATAAGCCTGATACTTATGGGACCTGTTATTGTACCTAATATAATTTTCGGTTTATGCAATACCCTTTTATTCTCTTTAATTGCTTCACTCTTTTCACTAAATGAATTTCCATTTTCTGTTTCAAAACCAAATATGGACCGCTCTGGCGCAGGCTGTTTTCCAATAATTTTCATGGGAAGTGTCATGCTGGTCGGCGCATTACCGCACTATTTCTTATTCAATTTTCCAAAAGTTATGTTAGCCATATCTTTTTTTACAATAACTGCAGCATTCCTTGTCTACAGAAGTATCGCGAAAATAAATTGGGGTGATCTTAAACTGAACAGGATGCTGGATGAAGAAGTTTATGTATAGAGGACTTGCTAACGATTCATTGAATAGAATAAAGAACAAGGAATTCTGAATTATACTAACAAAATATTAATGCAATTAATTAATAAAAGTGATTTTTAAACAAATTACAAAAACAGTCTGGACCCTATCACTGATCAGTTTATTCACTGATGCTGCAAGTGAAATGCTGTATCCGATCATGCCCATTTATTTAAAGAGCATTGGATTCTCAATTGTTCTTATCGGGATACTTGAAGGTTTTGCAGAGGCAACTGCTGGATTAAGCAAAGGATATTTTGGAAAACTTTCTGATCATTCTGGCAAGCGCGTTCCCTTTGTGCAGTTTGGTTATGCACTGAGTGCTATTTCCAAACCGATGATGGCTGTTTTTATTTATCCGCTTTGGATTTTTTTTGCTAGAACGATTGATCGAATTGGAAAAGGAATACGTTCCGGGGCAAGAGATGCAATTCTTTCCGACGAAGCAACAAAAGAAACAAAGGGAAAAATATTTGGCTTTCACCGCTCGATGGACACGTTCGGAGCTGTTATCGGCCCTGCATTTGCTTTACTTTATTTACTTTTTTATCCAGAAGATTATATAACCCTTTTTTATATTGCATTCATTCCTGGACTATTTGCTGTGATTGCATGCTTCTTACTCAAAGAAAAGAATGTTAAAATTGAAAATAAAAAAGACCGCCCGTCATTTTTTTCATTTCTCAACTATTGGAAAGAAAGTCCTGCTTTGTATCGGAAGGTAGTTTTCGGACTTTTGGCATTTGCATTATTGAATAGTTCAGATGTTTTTCTTTTGCTCAAAGCAAAACAAGCAGGACTATCCGACACAGAAGTGATTGGCATTTATATTTTTTATAATCTCGTTTATGCTTTGACTGCATTTCAAATTGGAATTATAGCTGATAAAATTGGTCTGAGAAAAATGTTCTGCATCGGGCTTTCTATTTTTGCTTGCGTGTATCTGGGTATGAGTTATGCTACTCATCTTTACACATTTATCGGATTGTTTTTTCTTTACGGTATTTATGCTTCTTCAACCGAAGGCATTTCCAAAGCATGGATCAGCAATATCACAGAACAAAAAGATACGGCTACAGCTATAGGGACCTACTCAGGATTTCAAACTCTTTGTGCTTTGTTTGCGAGTTCAATTGCAGGACTTATTTGGTATTTTCTCGGGGCTGGGGCAACTTTTTTAATAACGGGTATAGGAGCTCTTTCAATCGTGATTTATTTTACAGTTTGGCTTAAAGAGTGACTGAACGATTCACGCAACGCGGGATAAAGCACGATCCTAACAGTACTGTTGGGACTTTAAGTGAAGGAACCGCGAAAGCGGCTTATTGGAAGACTAAAGTGCAAAAGGCAAGAGGCTATTATAAAGAAACAACTATCGCAAATTATTAAGAATTAAGACATTTCCTGCGCCATTTATGCCTGTTTTTTAAAAAATTTCAACTTTATTCAAAATGGTTTGTATATTTAACATGTTTTCGAACAAAAACCTGTATTTGCCTAACCCTAAGTGGCATTCGATCGAGCAATATTGATTTTATCGCATTTAAAAAAACCAATATGAAGCTTTATATCAAATACATGGTCAGCTTGCGATGTAAAATGATGGTGAAAGAAGAGCTGAAAAAATTGGGACTTCATTATGTAGTTCTTGACCTTGGCATGGTGGATGTATTGGAAGTTATGTCCCAGGAGCAACTCGATACTTTAAAAGTAAATTTGCAAAAGTCTGGCTTGGAATTATTGGATGACAAAAAAAGTATCCTGATAGAAAAAATAAAAAATGTGATTATTGAAATGATCCACTACTCTGATGAATTACCAAACATAAATTATTCGGACTATATCAGTGAAAAATTACATTATGATTATACCTACTTGTCCAATATATTTTCAGAGGTCAAAGGTCTTACCATTCAACAGTTTATTATTATCCATAAAATTGAAAAAGTAAAAGAATTGCTTCTGTATGACGAATTGAATTTAACTGAGATTTCATATAAATTACATTATAGCAGTGTGGCTCATTTATCCAACCAGTTTAAGAAGGTAACCGGACTCTCCCCTACTTTTTATAAGCAACTGAAGCAAAAACGGATGAGTAACCTTGAAAATACCTGATTTGAGCAGAATAAAGTATAAATATTAAATTTAAAGAATTATTATCTCTAACTTTACAAAGAATCCTCCATTCATCAATTATCTACTTCAATCATGGACAAAACAAAAATTAAAAATTTAGAAAACTTCAAGATTACCGGAAACTGGGAAAGACAAGCTAAACAGCTCAAAAAGAAATTTTCCCAACTGACCAACGCCGATATGAAATTAGAATCAGGTAAAGATGACGAGTTACTTACCCGGATTGAAACCAGGTTAAACAAAACCCGTGAAGAAGTAATTAACCTTATCAAAAATTGCCAGGCAGTTTAAATTTTTTTACTTTATTTTTAAGGTAATCTTTTAAATACTATTTTCTGTCTTGCTTACGCAACTATAGTCATTTATTTCAGTATTTAGAATTTAATTCCTTCACTTGATTAATTCACCGGCATTTTCATAATAGCTCATTTCTTTGTGATATATGTTCAATTTCCTTTCTACTGTTAATCTTGCCAACAGATAGCTGACTGTTGATTCTGCACCCTGGTTTAGATTTACATTGTTTTCTTCAAGACCATCATAGCATCCACCTGTACAAGGATTGTAGATAATCTGATGGAGATGATTCTTTCCAAGAAACCAATTGAATGCAGTTTCCATTTTATTAAAATAATTTTCCTCTTTATAAACCTTATAAAAACTATTTATCGCCAATATTGTATATGCAACATCAATCGGCTGTTCACCGTGCTGGAATTCCCGATCATCTTTAAGCATTGCTCCCTTTTGCATCCAGCTTTTATTTGATATTACTTTTATTCTGTTTTTCTTAAACGTTAGTGACAATAGAAAATCAAACGACTCTTTTGCAATTGATTTGTAATTCTCATCACCAGAATCAATCCAGGCAAACAACAGCGCTTCTGGCAAGATACTATTAGCATACGTCAAGTAACTTTCATACCATTGCCACTTCTGCTCTGATTCATGGCGATACATTTGGACTAACCTGTCTGCAAGAGTTTTGATGAGAATTGATACTTTAGTTGATTTTAATTCAAGATTAAAGTAATACAATCCTTTTATAGTAAAGGCCATTGCACGCGTCGAATGCATTTTATCAATACCGCAAATTGCAAGCCTCATGATCTCTTCAGCCTTTGTGATTAATATTTCAGGCAATACAGCTCTTTTCGAAATGATAAAACCGAGTGCCCAAATAGCTCTTCCATTTGCATCAGAAAGATTGGCTGTGTAATTTTGCTTGGTAAATCTGCGCTCAATATCAACGTAATTCAAAAAGAAACCATCTGGCTGTAAACAATACCGTATAAAGTCCAGATAGGTTTGAATATATTTCATATCGCCTTTATCACCCGTTAATTCAATGTGCATGCACATTGCGATTAGTGCACGGGCATTATCATCCAATGTATAACCTGACTCTATATCAGGTTGGTTGATTTTTGAAAACTGAATCATTCCAAAATCTGTAGTCAATTTTTTTATATGATCCAGTTTTATATCAGGTAGTCGATATTGCAATGAAATTTTATTTCCTCCAACTAAATCAGCATCATTGACATTGCTTTGGCGAATTACCTTTTGAAGTAATAGTGCATGTTCGACAGCAGAATTTTCCCAGGCTGTTGGCACTATTCGATGTAAGGCATTTGAACTAAATGATTTTCTTAATGGCTCATCACTCATCAGTCGGTTAACTCCATCAGCTAATTGCTGCGAGTTTTGAAAATCAATAATGATCCCAGTATCATCCCGCAATATTTCATTTGCATGAGGTATTGGCGTTGAAATAATCGGACAAGCGCAACTCATTGCGTAAGAGAATGTTCCACTAACTGCTTGATTTGGATCTCTTGAAGTAAAAAGGTAAATATCCGTAAGCTGCAAATACTCCAATAAATCCTCTAAAAGAAGGTATCTATTGATAAACTTTACATGATTACTTAGATTAAATTCTTTGACCAACGACTCTAAGGTATTCCGGTAAATTTCTCCTTCTGATTTGATGACACCCGGATGAGTTTTACCAATGACAAGAAACATAATGTCCGGATTTATCTTGATAATTCTCTGTAATGCATTTAAAGTAGTTTCAATACCCTTACCTGAACTAAGTAATCCGAAAGTAGAAAGCACTTTTCTTCCATTCAATCCATATTTTTCTTTAAGGTAATTTTTGTTTAAATGAGGAACAAGGTGGGTACCATGTGCGATAACTACAATTTTTTGAGCTGACAGTCCATAATCATCTTTTAATATTTTAGCTGCATTATTAGTCATCACAATTACTGAATCACAAGCGCCGGCAATATTTCTTACTCTTGATTTTAGTGATTGATCAGGGCGTGGCAATACTGTATGAAACACAACAATTACAGGCTTATTCAGACCAAACAATAATTGAAGAAAATCATTATCCCCGTTATTATGAAATAAACCAAACTCATGTTGTACCATAACGAGTTTGATATGTCTGTCTTTATTTATGGTCGCAACCAGATCATGGTATTTTTTTGAATCATTAGTATTAAGGATATATTTTACTTCATTAGGATAAACATGATTCGCATTCTCTGCTTCCAATGCGCAAACTTTAAGAGAAAATGTATTACTAAATTTATTATTTAGTGCAATTAGTAAATCCTGTGAATAGGTCGCAATTCCACATTCTCTTGGAGGATATGAAGTGAGCAATAAAATTTCCGGTAAAGAGCCAGTTTGCCTTGTGTTTTCCCTGTCAATTTTTGAATTTACAATTGGCAATAAAATGTTCTCTACATTTGCAGCAATTACATTAACTTCACTTTTCATCTTTTTTGATATTAACTAACAACTCTTTCAGTAATGCGGATAAACTTACCGACGCACAGGCAATCCGCTCATCAGCAGCACCATAATAAATATAAAGGGTGTCGCTTATTACAACTGCGCCAGTTGGAAAACACACATTATTAACTTCCCCTTTTAATTCCCATTCAAATTCAGGTTTAAATAAAGCATAAGGTAACCTTGCAATTTCCTTTCCTGGATTATCCAATTCTAATAGTGAAACACAAGCAGAATATACATATCCTTTTGTTGTGTCATGCACTCCATGATAAATCAATAACCAACCAGATTCAGTTTCGATTGGTGTGCAGCCACCTCCTATATAACTAACTTCGTGTTCATATTTCGGCATTAGCACGATGTTCTCAGAAATATGATGTAAATAATTTTCCCAAAATTCCTTTGTCAATTCTTTCAGATCCGTTACTGATACAATTTGTATATCCGGTCTTATGCGGTGTAGGAAATAAAGTTTTCCATTAATTCTTCGTGGAAAAAAAATCACATTTTTATCCCATACAAAGATTTTACTAGCCGTGTTTGTTAGCAGATTGTTGCCAATATTGAACCTGCAATATTTTTCATTGATCGTACCCTGACATTCAGCAAGACGCTTAAACTCATCATATGTAAATTGCGGAACAATAATGCCCTGCTTATCAAAATGAATTAAATCCGCTGAAGTGGCCAATGCTCCTAAAGCATTTACGCCATCATATGCAGTGTAAGTAAGATGATACAAGTCGTCTATCTTCGCAATTCGGGGATCCTCAACTCCGTGCATTTCGTATTCAAATTGAGGAAAGATTATTGGAACATCAGATCGTTCGCAAACTGTCAGCGGACCTGTCATTTTGCAATAGCCAATGCTCGAGTAATTTCCTTTGCTTACTGCTCTATAAAAAAGGTGAATACATTCTCCTTCAAGGATTGCTGCAGGATTCAGTACACCTTCGTTCTCAAAACCAAGTGCAGTTTTATTCAGGATAACTCCATGCTTCGTAACATTTACCATTAGCTAATAGAAAGGGTGTGTACCAGTGATACCGTTGAAGCGTAAATAAATTTACGCTTCAAATTTAAAGTTCGAGTGTTTAAGACTTTTTGCCTCCACCATCCTTGTTTTCAGATTTTGGAGTAAATGTTTTTTGAGTATTTTGACTTCCTGTACCGCTTTTACTTTCTGATTTGTAAGACGATAAAACTTTTCCCTTGCCCAATGATCTGTCAGCAGGTGCTTTTTTGATATTTTTAACTCCTTTGTCCTTGCTCATATTATATAATTTATTAAAAGTATTTTTTAAGAGACACTAATATACCACTTTTTCAAATCATGATTCATCTTTTGTTGTGCGTACAAGGCTAATGCCTGAAACAAAAAACACAAGACCAAGAATACCATAAATGATAATAGACTTTATTCCTTGCGTACCTCCCGTGGTATGGGCAAACAAAATTGCTGTATAAATTAACCCACATATTCCAAGTATCGTAAGTAATGCACCAAAAATTCTTTTAATGTTCATAGTTTATTCTGTGCAATTTAATTGAATAAAAGAACTCTTTTACAATTGTATATTCGTAATGGAACTCCAAAGTCCAAACGCTTTGAGTAACCACAGAACTACAACAATAACCACAACAACGTTTAGGATTTTCTTGATTTTAGCATCCATGGGAATATACGTGTTGATCAACCAAAGTAGCACTCCAACTACTATCAATACAATTACAATGTTAATTAGTGGCATAATATTTTTTTTAATTAAGGATTAGGTTAATACTATTTTTTTTGGCACCTCAATAATTCTAGTTTAAATGATTTATACAATACAATAATTCATACTGTTTCAGTAAGTCATATTTATTCATATCCACTTTTAATTACTGTTAAAAGCATTTTAAATCGACCATTTGGTTTTATATGACTTGATATATGAGCTGGAATAACAATACCCTGTCCAGTTGCAAGGAGATTTGACTTGCCATCAATAATAATGTCTGCATTGCCGTCTATAATTTGCGCGTACGTATCGAATGGTGAAATTTTTTCATTTAGACCTTCACCACTTGCAAATGACATCGCATTAATTGCTCCTGTAGCCTTTTTCATAATTGATTTGCTTACAACCGCGTTATGCTCATACTCTATTAATTCAACAAGGATGTGCGCCTCTGCTTTTGGAATTTCATTTCCCTTGTTTGGCAATTTATCAAGTTCCGAAGTATCCATAATTTAGATATCTTTAAATGTAATTTACATTATTTAAAATGAATTAGAATTCCACTACACATACTAGAAAAATGAAATACCCGCGCCAATAAAATCAACTATTAGATAACAATTCTGCAATATTATTAGAAACTACAGAATGATAAAAAACAATACTTAAAGTTCGGCAATAAATTTTTCCAATTCTTCCTTAGTTTTACCCAATTTGATTTGAATTCTTCCTAACATTTCTTCCTTTTTACCTTTTTCATACATCAAATCATTGTCGGTTAAAATTGCAAAAGCCTGCTTAAGTTTTCCTTTTTGCTCGTGCCAATTTCCTTTTACTCCTGTTGTATTCATTTTTTTTTATTTTATACCGAATTTTTCAGATCACTAATATTCTACCAATTGCTTTCGGTGTGAGCAATCGATGGGACCTCTGTGAAAGAATTTTCACTAAAACAAAGTTCCGCACTTTACAATCCAATTAGTTACACAATTATTTAAATTAGTTACATCAATCACTGGTTTGTAAATAGAGATCTGTCCCAACAGTACTGTTGGGATGAACGATGAGAGATGAGAGATGAACGATGAGTAAAGGAGTTAGGAGTTTATCAAAAGGAAAAGTACTAATTAGGTGATAGGGCAATTAATTTATCATCAAAAAGAACTCATTTATCTAGAATCAGTTGTTTTTACTTAAATTCTATTGAAATATCTTAATCGCTTTTGATCGTAAGACCAACGACGCGAGTCACGATGTAAGACACAATAAGACTAATGACAAGTCCTTCAGCCATAATAAATAGATTGGCAGAAAAAGGGTTAAGATATTCACCCATCGACGAATTCTGACGAATAGAATCCATTAAACCGGAATTCATTGAAAGAAAAAGTATCATAAATACTGCGAAGCCACCAACACCAATTAAAGTTGCCCACATCCCTTGTGCAACTCCAAGCAAATAATTATTGATATTTTCCGGATGAAGCGTATAATACAATTTAATGGCCCGGTATAAACAAAACACTTGAATAATAGAATTAACTATATGGAGCTCGATGCGATGACCCAAACCAACACTATACATCAGCAAGAAAAATGAAATAAATCCGGCTAACATCCAAAGACCCATTTTTATTGAAATGGCATGCATTAAGAACGGGTTTTTTTTGACTAACAAAAGATTCATATCATTTATATTTTAGTTTCTGTTTAAATATTTTCTGCTAGCGTCCCAACTTTAAAATTTTAATTAAAAAATTAAATAAAATATGTCAATTATTTCCCGATTATCGAAATATTTCTGGTTTTTCAAATATTAGGAATAAATAATAGAAATATCATAATACAAAGTTGAGAGACCTAAGTTGAGAAATCGTTATATAATTCATGAATTAAGTTACATTATTCACAGATCCTACTTAAAACTGTTACAAGAAAAAGCCCACTACAAATTGCAGTGAGCTTTTACTTTAAAAACAGTTTCTCTTATAAAATAATTAAATACTTTTTTGCCTCTACTTAATTATTTGGAATAATATCAACAATTACAGTCCGGTTATAAAAGCGTTCTTCCGGATATTTATTTTCAAATGGAGATAAACTTTGATCTTCGCCAAATCCATATACTTCAAATTTTACATCAGTTCTACCTGCTTTTGACAAGCTCTTTTCTAAAATGTTCATAACTTCTTCAGCTCGTTCTATTGATAAATTTTGATTGTATGCTTCCTCCCCAATAATATCGGTATATCCATGTATAATCACAGTACCCTCTTTTGGTATTTTTGGCGCTACGATATCGGTAAGATATTTTTCATAAATTGAGATGGCCTTTGATTCATCGAATTCAAAAATTACGCTAAACCTCATACCTTCATTTAATTTGGTCGGAGTCCAAAGGACCATATGTGTAGTGGTTTCTTTCTTCACAGTCCTACCGTCTTTCGTACGACCAACCATCATTACTTTGTAATTGCCTTCAGCCCTTTCTCCTAAGATGTTTTTTCCTGGCATACTCACTTTGTTTTGAGTATATGGTCCAAACGTCTTGAGTTTACTTTTTTCATCTCTGATCTCTAAATACCATGATGTAAAATTCTCTCTAGCTCCTTCTACATTAAACGTGACATAGCTATCAAGTGGTGCTACTTGCAAAGCGGATATTTCAACAGGTTTAAGTGGAGCATTTGGGCCTCCCTGAAATTCCATCAATAAAGATGGTGAACTACTTTCTATGGAAACTCTTCTGTCCCCATCGCGCAAAAGTTCAAGGTCTTTGGTACTACCAGGTTGTTCTGACGGAAGCTTTGGTTTTTCTCGTCCTTCTGTTGTAATTCTGGATTCGTTAATTCCAAATACTCCGACAAGATATCTTTTAATTGATTCTGACATTGCTTTACCTTCTTCTCTACCATTTTCTGAAGATCCAACCAGTGTGATTGTTGTGGATGGATTTTTTCCTAAACGATCCCCTAAAATGTTGATCACATTGTAGTACACAATCATTTGACGATCCGAACGACCCGACAAATTTTTTGGAGCAAAGAGATCCAATTGGTCTTCCTTAAAATCTTTTACTTGATCTTTCTTTAACAATTCATAACGAGATGGGATTTCCGTAGAACCCAAATCGAAAAATACGTAATTGCGAAGTGGAAAAATTTCCCTTACTCTTCTTTCAGTTGCGATATTTTTTGGCGCTTTTACTGTAAAATCGACATTGACATCGGGTTCCATAATTGTTACAGGATTTGGAATTTCATGTCCCCTACCAAATTTGATTGCAGCACCAATTCTCAATGTGGAGATATTCCATGTTTCAACGGAACGTGGGTTCTGACCAAAATAAGGCTGAAAAGAAACAAAAGGTGAAATGACAAATTGTGTCTGATCAAATTGTGATGATAACGGTATATCATATCCTGCACCAATTTGCATCGAGATGATCGTATTGTTTATATTACTTAGATCTCCATTTACATCAGGAGTTGGCAATTGGTCGGGGTAATCCGGATTGATTCCTAATTTATAAGTAAATGATTTTGCAACATTAAATGCAATGCGTGGACCACCAAATAAATAAAAATTTGAATTGAATGGTGCCAATCGCAAACTGGGTTCAACTGTTACATAACTAAGATCAGTACTTAAGTCCGCTGGACAATTGCAAGGAGTAGTTACCTGATTAAATGATCCTGAACGGCTATCGTATCCTATTTGAAGCATAATGCCCCAATTTGAACCGAATGGATGATACTCAATCAATGGCGCAACAAATAACGATACACTAGTTCCATCATGAAAAGCAGTCGGACTGGTAAAATCTGAATTTAAGTTTTGGGTAGAACCCCTAAAGTAATTTAAATTGGCAGCACCCGCCACACCAAACCACCAGGAGGGTTTTGAGTATTGAACATCCTGTGCATGTATTGGCGAATAGGTTGCGGTCAAGATAAATAAAATGAAGAGCATGTTTTTTAAAGCAAACGCATATGGAGATTTTATTAGATTAAAATCCATATTTAAATTAATTATAGAATTCATATTTTATTTTTTTAAGGTTTGTATATAAAGTTTGTACTCGTCATGACGACTGCGCCATTTATTGCAAGCATTCTGCCTCGAGCTGTTGCTGCTGAATTCATCGTGATAGATGTAAGTGCCAAAACATTTCCTTCAAATGATGTACCATCTCCAATAGTTGCAGAGGATCCGGTTTGCCAGAATACATTAGCGGCTTGTGCACCTCCACTAAGAATTACACTTCCACCTGCACCACCAATTGTGGTGAATCCACTTCCAATTTGAAAAATCCAGATAGCACTCGGATCGCCTTGTGCATCAAGTGTGAGATCACCAGATTGAATTAAAAGTGTAGATGTTGTTTTATAAATTCCAGGCGCGAGTGTAAGTCCACCTATATCACCTGATACAATATTTGGCGCAGGAACAGTTGCTCCTTTTGCAAAATTGTAAGCAGCTGTCAAATCAGCCTTTGCTTGTGTTAGCATAGCAGCAGTTCCCGGAGGTGTTAAATCATCAGAAGCATAAATAGCTCCATTCACAACAATTGCAGGAGGAAATCCTGTTACAGATGAACGAACACCTGGACTAATCCCTACATCCAAATCATGAATCTGACTAAAGCCTGCATTGTTGCTTACACCTACCCCGGCAATAATTCCAAATCGTGCAACTGATTTGAGATCTACAAATGGTGCAGATAAACTTACTTTTGTTGTAAAGCTCCAGACGAAAATATTCGCCAACGGTATTCCGTCAATACTTTTTACTGCAGTAGTAATAGTTGCTGTATATGTAGTATTTGACAAGAGCTGGTTATCCGGATTCAAACTTGCTGTTAAACCAGTATATGTGACATTAGCTGGTATGATTGTATTTCCTTGCTTTAAATTAAAACTGGACGAATTGATTGTCAATGGATCCATAGGTATATTAAAGTCTGCCGTAATTGTTTTATTCAGCGCCACACCTGTTGCATTGTTTAAAGGATCAGTAGAAATCACAATTGGCGGTATTTGAGTCAATGTGGTAAATGTCCATAGATAATTACTCACCATTGATGTTCCTGCTACATTCTTTACACCTGTTGTAATCGTACCTGTATAAATCGTATTTGATTTTAACGGACTACCTGAAGTAAATGATGCAGTTGTACCATTGTATGCAACTGTTCCCGCGATTAAATTACTTCCTTCTTTGATTAAAAAAGTTGTTGAATTAATCGTTGTGGGATCCATCGGAACACTAAAATTTGCAGTTACAATTTTATTTAAAGCAACACCCGTTGCATTATTCGAAGGATCAGTTGAAATCACTGTTGGTGGGATTAACGACAATGTTGTAAAAGCCCAGACATAGTCATTCGACAATGGCGTACCCGCCGCATTTTTTACAGCTGTAGTAATAGTTGCCGTATAAATATTGTTGGAAGCAAGTGGATTAGTCGGAATAAATGTCGCTGTGATACCTGAGTATGAAACCGTTCCAGGAATTACAGTTGCTCCTTGTTTTACAATGAAGCTTGCTGTTGTAATGGTTGTCGGATTCATCGCCATACTGAATGTTGCGGAAATTATTTTACCTACAGGAACATTTGTTGCATTATTTGTGGGATCTGTTGCAATAACTGTTGGTGCAATCGGAAGCGCCGTTGTAAAACTCCATGCATAATCATTTGCTAAAGAGGTACCAGCTAAATTTTTAGCACCAGTACTGATAGTAGCTGTATATACCGTATTGGTCTGAAGTGCAACACTTGGCGTAAAAGATGCAGTTGTACCAGAGTATGTAACCACTCCTGTGATTATGGTATTTCCTTGCTTTAATGTAAAACTGGACGAATTGATTGTCAATGGATTCATTGCCATACTAAATGTTGCTGTAACGATTTTATTGAGCACCACATTAGTTGCATTAGTTACCGGGCTCGTTGCAATCACTGTTGGAGTTAATGTAGTGCCAGTACTAAAAGTCCACACATAATCATATTCCATTGTAACGCCAGCAAGATTTTTTGCTGAAGTTGTAATTCTTCCCGTATATGTTGTATTCGATAACAAGGGGCTAGTCGGAGTAAAAGAAGCTGTTGTTCCAGTATATGTTACAGTACCCGTAATTCGTGTTGTTTCCTGATTCAGTATAAAACTGGAAGTGTTTATTGATGAAGCGTTCATCGGTTCACTAAAAGTGGCGGTAATTATTTTCCCAAGTGAAACATTAGTAGTATTATTCGCAGGATCGGTTGAAATTACAGTTGGTGCTGCAATAGTAATTGTATTAAATGTCCAAACATAGTCATTTGACATAGCTGTACCAACGCTGTTTTTAGCTTGAATGGTTATGGTTGCTTTGTATTGAGTATTGGGTATTAGTGCTCCTAATGGAACAAAAGTAGCCATGGTACCATTGTATGTAACTGTGCCAATAATAGAAGCCGTCCCATCACTAATGATAAAACTTGATGCATTAATAGATAATGGATCCATTGGTACACTAAAAGTGGCAGTGACAATTTTATTCAGATTTACATTAGTAGCACTATTTTCAGGATCGGTAGTAATTACAAATGGAGCCAAATTTACTCCTGTTGTAAATGTCCAGACATAATCAACCTGAAGGGCATTTCCTGTTGAATCTTTAACCGCCGTCGTAACTCTTCCGGTATATAATGTATTAGGAAGGAGGTTAACAGAAGGTGTAAAGGTCGCTGTATTTCCAGAATATGTAATAGTTCCATTAATGGGATTCACAGCTTTAATGATTAAAGATGCATTCGTAATTGTCGACGGATTCATCTTCTCATTAAATGTCACTGTTATTACTTGATTAAGAGAAACATCTGTAGCTGTATTAACGGGATTGGTTTCAATCACGACAGGACACAATCCTTTAAATTCTACAAATTCATCTTTAGCACATGCTGCAATCAGTAAAACTGCTATTATAGCAATATTTTCTAAACGCCATTTCATTTTCATATTTTTTTATTTATACTCCCGAAACTGCCGGGTCATGCGTGAAAGAATTTTCACAATGCAAATGTGGGACGATTTAGGCAGTTAGAATTACACAATTAGAGAGAAGACTTACATGATTTACTGATGAAAAAGGAACTAGGAACTAGGAGATATGAGTTAGGCTGAATTGCTTTATTGTTAAATTGTTAAAGCATTTGTTTAAAACAACTGTATTTTAAATCAAATAATTTTTCATTCTTCATTTATTAATTGCATTGTCCAAGGATCACCCAGATAATAATAAAAACGATGATTGTCCCAAAACAGCCTGTGCCCAGTTTACTGGCACCGTAAGTTGCAATTAGTCCTCTAAATAAATTATTCATATTGATTTGTTGTTTGTGAGTTTAAATGAGAACCTGATTGAATTTATTAAAATTATTTATTGAAAAAATAAGTCTTAATAAATAAATGCAAATTTAATTATTCAGTACTCTATTTTCTTACGGAATTCGAAAGAAGACTTATACAATTCACACATTTGAGGACCGCTATAAACTACGAAGACAATGGACAATTAAAAATTAATTCCATTAATTACTTTGATTAACAAATCCTCATAACAGTCGACTGATGACTGCGGACTACTTACTGATGACTGATGACTGAATTAAAATATGTGAATGATGTAACACTATTAAAGAATTGTGTAACACTATAAATTACAATAAGAATCATCTTTGTCAAAATTGAACTCATGAAAATATTTAAAATCAACTATCTTTTTACTTATCTATTGCTAGCTACTCTTTTTATTGGTTGTACAAAAAACTTGGTAACGGGTCGCAAGCAATTGAGTTTGGTATCTGAAAATGAATTACAAACTATGGCCTTAAAAGAATACCAAACTTTTTTGAGTGAAAATAAAGTTGTCAGTACAAGTAACAAAGATGCTGTAATGGTGCGTCGTGTGGGGTCCCGTATTGCTTCGGCTATTAAAACATATTATGATGGGAAGGGGCAAACCTCCGTATTGGAGGGTTACCAATGGGAATTTAAACTTGTGGATAATAAAGATGTAAATGCGTGGTGCATGCCAGGAGGAAAAGTGGTAGTCTATACCGGAATACTACCGATTACAAAAAATGAAAACGCATTGGCCATTGTATTGGGTCATGAGATCGCGCATGCCGTTGCTCAACATGGCAGCGAAAGAATGAGTCAGGGCTTATTGCAACAATTGGGAGGAGTTGCTTTACAAATTGCTGTCGCCAATAAACCAGCCGAAACACAAAATCTTTTTATGACTGCTTATGGTATTGGAAGTACAGTCGGAGCTTTATTGCCATTCTCTCGTAAAGAAGAAACTGAAGCAGATGAATATGGACTTTATTTTGCGGCAATGGCCGGTTACAATCCACAGGAGGCGGTTCCTTTCTGGGAAAGAATGTCCGCTGCAGGAGGAGCTAAACCACCTGAGTTTTTAAGCACTCACCCATCAGATAAAACACGGATTGCAAAAATTAAATCGCATATGCCGCAAGCTCTGAAGTATTATAAGCCGGGTAAGAAATAATGGGCAATGGGCAATGGGCAATAAAAAAATAATTCGAAATTCGTAATTTATTAATCAAAAACATGTGAATGATATAAATTTTTCGGCTAATTGTGTAACATATATCATTCAACTTCGCATCAACTTTGAGACATCATTTATAGTTTCAAATCTTATTGAAATTCGAATTAGTTGAAATAATTTAAATTAAAAATAATTAAGCAATGAAAACAATACAAATTTTACTTTCGAGCATTTTACTATCTGCCGTTTTTATTTTTGGCTGTAGTTCATGGAATAGAACTGAAAAAGGAGCCGTAATTGGTACAGTTGGTGGAGCAGCCGCTGGAGCAGTCATTGGCAAGGTTGCAGGCAATACCGCTCTGGGCGCAATTATTGGAGCAACAGTAGGCGGAGTTACGGGAGCTGTTATTGGACACCAGATGGACAAGCAGGCTGAAGAAATGAAAAAAAATATACCTGATGCTAAAGTAGTCAGGGTCGGTGAAGGGATTGTTATTGAGTTTAATGATAAGATATTATTTGGCTTCAATAAATACAATCTTACATCGGGTGCTAAAAAGAACCTAACTAAATTAGCAGGCATACTGGATAAATATCCGGATACCGATATTGAAGTACAAGGACACACAGATAATAAAGGAACAACCGAGTATAATTCAAATTTATCAGTTCGACGTGCTTCATCTGTTTCCAAATATTTAGCAAGCAAAGGAATTTCTTCATCTCGACTCACGCTTAAAGGATTTGGTGAATCAGCTGCAAAATATAGCAATGATTCAAAAGATGGCCAGGCACAAAACCGCAGAGTTGAGTTTCTCGTTACAGCGAATGACAAAATGAAGTCTGATGCCGCCAAAGAAGCTGCAAAAAATAATAGTAATTAAAGTTGTCTAGAAGAAAATTAAAATTTCATACTGTAGCTAAATACTAATATCAATCTAAATCAATCAAAAATGAAAAAAAAAATCAGTCTAATTTCAGCCATTATTCTATTTGCAATGTTTGTTCAAGCACAAGGAATAAGCTTTGGTCTTCGTGGTGGTGTTAACTTTCAAAATATCAATGGCAGTGATGCCAATGACAATACATTAAAAAATGATATTTTAATTGGTTATCATATCGGTGTAAATGCAGAAATTCCAATTGTTCCTGAATTTTATTTTCAACCAGGCTTGCTCTATACTTTAAAAGGTAACAAAAGTGAAGATGTTTTCGCCGGACAAACCATTAACAGCACCACAAAAATATCCTACCTGGAATTGGATCTTAATTTTCTGTATAAACCACTTTTAGGAAATGGTCATTTGCTATTAGGCTTTGGTCCATATGTTGGATATGGTATAGGAGGAAATGTAAAAAACGAGGGAGGAGGTTTAAATCAAACTGAAGACATAAAATTCAAAAATACAATCGAGATTACCGATCCTCAAAATGTGACGTATGTCAGGCCACTTGATATCGGAGCAAATTTATTAGCGGGATATGAATTCGGTAATAAAATTTCATTTCAATTAAATGCACAATTGGGTCTCGTAAAGATCAATCCGGAAGAAGAAGGAATCACTGATGATAAATCTTCAGCCAAAAACACAGGCTTTGGTTTTTCATTAGGATATAGGTTTTAAAATAAATTTGGTTTGCTTACATTTTATAGTTGCTTGCAAAGGCAACTATTTTTTTATGTGAAACAAATTCATATTTGTAAACACTAAGGGCATTTCATCTACTAACAGCCACAAAACGCATGATGCTTATAATGCCGCAAACGGCACAAGCAACTAAACTAAATTACTCTGCACTGAAAGTGCAGAGGTTTGAGGACTGAAGAATGAAATTCTTCTCTACTCCTCTAGTATCATT
>JAYVIT010000087.1:0-3729 GCA_043769965.1 Saprospiraceae bacterium | reverse complement strand
CTACCATCTTGAAAGTGTTTGATGCATTGCAAACTAAAATTATTTTTACATTGAGAAAAGAGATCGTTTGATTATCTAATAAAGCAGTCAAACAGTCAAACGGAGAAACGGAGAAACGGATAAATAGACAAGCAGAAGAGCGGTCAAGCAGTAAATTTAACTGCCAACTGAAAACTGCCAACTCCTAGATCATGCCTCTGATCTCCGATCTTCCCCTTATCTTCGCCACCTGCAATTCAAGATATAGAAATGGAAAAAATCAAAATAGGCATAACCTGCGGAGACATCAATAGCATCAGTTTCGAAGTCATACTCAAGGCACTGAATAATGAAGCGATCTTAAAAAATATCATACCCATTATTTATGGCAATGTGAAGATTGCCTCCTATCATAAAAATATAGTTCAGCTCGAGAATTTGAGTTTTAATGTGATCGGGCAAGGAGAACGACCCAGACCGGGCCGGATCAATATGATTAATTGCTGGAATGATAATGTCACCATTACTTTGGGTAAACCAAGTCCTGATGGTGGTAAATATGCGCAGATGGCTTTGGACAGGGCTATACAGGATATCATGAAAGGAGAAATCGATGCGATGGTGACGGGGCCTGTTCACAAGATGTCCATGCGTATGGCAGGATTTAATCATCCCGGACATACAGGATATTTAAAGGAAAAATCCGGAGCGAAAGATTGCCTGATGTTTATGGTTTCTGATCGTATCCGGGTGGGGCTTGTTACAGATCACATTCCCATATCACAAGTTGCGACTGCAATAAGCAAAGAAAGCATTTTAAGCAAATTGAGAATAATGGAGCAATCCCTAATGGTTGACTTCGGAATAGAAAAACCGCATATAGCAGTGTTAGGATTGAACCCACATGCTGGTGAGGAAGGATTAATAGGATCAGAAGATGAAGAAATCATCAGGCCTGCAATCATTGAAGCAAAGAAAGCAGGACTGTTTGTGGCTGGTCCTTATTCGGCGGATGGATTTTTCGGCAGTGGACAGTTTGACAAATTTGATGGAATACTGGCAATGTATCATGACCAGGGACTTATACCTTTTAAGACTTTGGCTTATTTTGAGGGAATTAACTATACTGCAGGTTTGCCATTCGTGAGAACTTCTCCGGACCACGGCACTGCATTTGATTTAGCTGGTAAAAATGAAGCGGATCCCAAATCCATGTTTCATGCCATATTCATGGCGAAGGATATTATCCTACAAAGAAAGGGCTATAAAGAAATGCATGAAAATGTGTTGAAAAAAAGGCCAAAGTTATCAGAAGAAATGAGCGAGTAGGTTCATCACTCTAATATCATTCGTCTAGGTTTGAGATTGGTTTACTTAGACCCTGACAACCTTGGCAGGTCAAAGCTACTAAAATCTCCTTTTCCTCTTGTGCTTTTGCTTCTTTGATTTGTGCTCAATTTTCACAAATTCTGCTGGAATATTTTTTGAAGTACTCGAAACAATTTGTCTTGGTATGATTGGAGTAATAGGTTGGTCAATTGTAAACACAATCGCTGGTTCATCTTTCCAGATTTTATCCTTTGACTCTGCAAGAGTATTGGTGATATCTAAATTGTCAAGATTATATTTTTGAATAATTTTAATAAGTCTTTCCGAATAAATAGGATCTGTTGCATAACCACATTTTTTCAATCCCTGTGCCCAGGCTACATAATCTGTTTTTGATAAGTTGAATAAATCCTTGTATCGCGGTCTGTTCACAAGGAATTCACTATGATCTTTATACGAATCCAATGCTGAAGTATACGATCTGAAACAGGAATGTATAATTTCTCCTTCTTTATTTTTATCATCATCCTGATAATAATACATACTTCCATTCCACTCACTTTTACATTTTATACCAAAATGATTGTTAGCGTTAATTGCTAATTCGCTGCGTCCGGATTGGGATTCTAAAATGGCCTGTGCCATTTTAATGCTGGCTGGAATACCCGTTCTTTCCATTTCACTAATAGCCACATCTTTGTATTCATCAATATATCTTTCTTGTAAAGTAACCGACCTGGTTGACATCAGGCAAAGCACAATTCCAGGCAGTAAAGCAAACCAAAAAAATGGTCGAATAGGGGTATTTGATTTCATTATTAAAGGCATTTGCTTTATGGATACAAAAATAATACCAATTTGCAAATGGGTTTAGGGGGTTAAATATATATATTATTTTATATCAATGCATTATACAGTATAAAATATTATAATATGATTAAAATTGTTTATTATTTTGGTATTTATGGGTTTGAATAGACTTGATAATTGATTTTTGATTGTACCCAATTTCGCCCTTACAGGGCAAGTTCTATTTTACTTTTATTAAATCGGTTTAATTGATATTCAAGCCCTGAAAGGGCTACTTATATAGCGAAGGGCAGCGCCCATCGAATCATGTAGCGACGGGCAACGCACATCGAATTATATTGTGACGAACAACACCAATCGGATTATATAGCGACGGGCAACGCCCATCGGATTATTGCCGCAGGCATGGGTTTAATAAAATTTTCATTTCTTCAATTACAATTGATTGAAATCAATTGTAATTGGAATGAGGACTTAAAGTGGTTTGGAATACTAATGATGTATACTACAATTGACTAAAGTCAAGCATGATCAAGAAATAAACTTTTGAATTCAGCTTTTTAAATTTTGATTGACTTTAGTCAGAGGGAAATTTTTTTCTGGGTTTGGTACTATTTAGTATTTTTTTACAATTGATTTTAATCAATTGTATAAGGGGGCAATATTCAAAATAAAAATGAAATTGAAAAACATGAGTGGTTGTACGTCTTTTCAATAAAATTTATAATCCACACCGGTAACCTGAGTTAATAATGTTTGCGGAGCATCTAAAACAATAGCAGAACCCGGTGGAGTTGGAGTAACCGGTGAATTTGCTTTTAAATATTCCCGCATGACTTTATGTAAAGTGTATGGTGTATTTAATGGATTCAATACTCCTCTGATTCTGCAAAGCATATCAACAGGATCACCATCCCGCTCACAAGCACTAATAGAATATTTTTTTTCTGGAACCAAAGTTTGTCCTGATACGGTAATTTTTTGTAAACGCTTCCCTTTTTCTGCGAATGCATTAAATTGGATTTCCATTCCTTTAAACTTTACAACCCAGGCTCCAAAACGTTCTTCCGCTTTACTTGCAAATACATTATGAAGTTCTTGTTCCAACCAATCAATGATTTGATTTCCATTGACATGGCCACGTCGTATTATACTGTCCACCGGTAACATGTCAAAAATAAATCCTTGGGTGATTGGAATATTGCCTGTTAAATCTGGTGTTGAGTTTGGTGGACAAAAACGAAATCCATTCGATAAAACAATATCTATATCTTTCATTTTCCATTTTAATGCATTCAAAATCAAGGTATCTATTGTGTTTTCAACGACAAAATACCGGTAAAGTGGAATGGTACTATAACCTACAATTTCATAAATATCTTTCTTAAATGGTATTTCATTGTTACTGATTAATGAAACTACTTCTTGATCTTCTTTGAATTTGTTTGCCGTGATTTCAACCAGTTCATACTCATCTTTTACCACTTTGCATTCATGTATAGTAAGTTTCAATTTTCCAACAAAAGAACCGAATGCACCAGGCTCAACAACTTTAGAGTATTTACAAAGTATTGGTTTACGTACGCGTTCATGTGTATCACCGCCCAAAAT
>JAYVIT010000086.1:0-5347 GCA_043769965.1 Saprospiraceae bacterium | reverse complement strand
CTAATGATATAGATGGGTCAATGATACTAGAGGAGTAGAGAAGAATTTCATTCTTCAGTCCTCAAACCTCTGCACTTTCAGTGCAGAGTAATTTAGTTTGTAATTCCATTTCAAACAGTTTGATTATTCTTTCTTGCTGTATGGATTTAATAAATTCAATCACGACATCCTCACCGCTTCCTTCTTCACCTTTCTAATAAAGTAGAAGCCAACGATAAAAAAAATCATCAAAGCCAACACACTGGTTCTCATGCTTCCGGTATATTGATTGATAAAGCCAAAGATGAAAGTTCCAAACACTATGGAAGCATAGTAGAGGACATCATAAAAACTATAGAAACAAGTGACATCAGGATGGTCCTTCGGAATAATTTTAGAATACGTACTGCGGGATAATGCCTGTATACCACCAAGCACCATACCAACTAATCCGGCGAGAAAGTAAAATTGAAATTGACTAACAACAAAATAAGCCAACAAACAAATCAATACCCAAATCCCAATCATAATTTGAATAATGAATAAATTATTTGTTTTTTTGGAGAGCATTGCAAATAAATAGGCGCCTCCAATTGCAACAAGTTGAAGTATTAAAATCACAATGATCAATTCGGTTGAATTAAAATTCAATTCTTTTGTTGCAAATGCAGAAGCCAAATAAATTACAGTTTGTACACCGGCACTATAGAAAAAGAATGCGATGAGGTATCGTTGGCAATCCAATTCTTTTTTAAGATAATTCCATGCTTTCTTTAATTCTCCAATGCCATGCAGTAGATCTATTTTCCTTCCTTCTGTTTTTTTATCTTTTGGTAACCACGCAAATGAAAATTGTGAAAAACCCAGCCACCAAAGTCCTACGCTTACAAAGGACCACTGTGCTGCGGATTTTGCATCTGCTAATCCAAACAGTTCAGGACTGCGAATCATCCAAATATTAAAACACAATAAAATAACACTTCCGATATATCCGAAAGCGTATCCTCTTGCACTGAGTTTGTCGCTTCTTGAAGGAGGAACTAATTGAGATAAATAGGAATCATAAAACACCAATGAACCGGCATGACCTGCAGTTGCAATCAAAAAAGCAAAAATGCCAATCCATAATGTATCTGTTCCATCAAAAAAATACAATGCTATACAAGCTAAACCACCGGTTGTTGTGAAAAGCCGCATAAATGATTTGCGGTAACCTCCGTAATCTGCAATTCCTGAAAGCACAGGAGAAATAAAGCTAATAAACAGATAGGCTATCGAAACTGAAAATGCATAAATAGATGCATTTGAGATTTGCATGCCACCTATTTGAATGATTGCATCTGTATTATTCAAAAAGAAAATTGGAAAAATGGCAGTTGATATAACCAGAGAATATGAAGAATTCGCCCAATCAAATAATACCCAACCCAATTCTGCTTTTTTATTTCTTTCCATTTTGTTCTGATTGATTTAATACACAAGATTACAAATTATCCGGATCATTCTATTAGCTTAACCAAGTTGACAAGCATCACAAATAAAATAATCTAATCAATTACCATTGACTTTAGTCAATGGATAGGAGATAGTCAATAGATAAAAAAAGTCAATGGATAAGAAATAGCCTACAGAGATATAAAAATAAACTAATTTGCTACTTAAATTCATATTGCGATGTCTATAAATAGAAGTGATTTATGAAGATTTTGATTCTCTCGAGGAATGCAACGCTTTATAGTACACAGAGTCTTATCAATGCTGCGACACGGCGGGGACATGAAGTACAGGTTTGTGATCATCTGATGTGCAATATGGTGATTGAAAAAAACAAACCACAATTGTATCTCGGATTGGAACGAATTCATGATATTGATGCAGTGATTCCGAGAATCGGAGCATCTGCCACTGAGTATGGTGCAGCGGTTATCAGGCAAATTGAATCAATGGGTATTTTTACAACTGTCCGGTCTGAAGCATTATTGAAAGCAAGAAATAAGCTCCATTGTATGCAGTTCCTGAGTTCTAAGGGATTTGATATTCCAAAGACGGGGATCTGCGGAGGAGACTTGTATGCTGGTATGATGTATGATCAGATAAGTCAGGATAAAGCAGTTGTAAAATTGCTCGCAAGTACACAAGGCCTCGGCGTAATTCTAAGTCAAACAAAAAACCAGGGTATTTCAGTTATTGAAGGTTTTCATAGAGTGGGACATGATGTTATGGTGCAAGAATATATTTCAGATGCTGACGGATCTGATATCAGGGCATTTGTGGTCGATGGTGAAATCGTTGGCGCTATGAAGCGACAAGCACTTCCCGGTGAATTCAGATCGAATATTCATCGCGGAGCTAGTTCAACTATTGTGAAATTGACAAAGAAAGAATCAGACATTGCAATTAAAGCCAGCAAATTTTTGGATCTTTCGATTGCAGGAGTTGACTTATTGAGAGCAAACAGAGGTCCATTGATCTTGGAAGTAAATGCATCTCCAGGTTTGGAAGGAATTGAAGGAACGACGCGAGTGGATATTGCTGGCAAGATTATTGAATTCATCGAGCGCAAAGTTTCCAGGAAGAAAAGATAAGCCTATAGCCTACAGCCTTTAACTCGATGTGCCTACAAAAACCTAATTGGCTTCGCATTGTTTCTTATTCTAATTTATGTCTAATCAAACCCAGATCAACAATTTTATTTTACAAGGACAAGAATTTCCACCTGGCAGTTCGGGCTTGGTGAGAATAAATGCAGGAAGACTTCCTTCCGGAAACCGCATTTCTATTTTCACCTATATATTTAGAAGTAAAAATCCGGGTCCAACAGTATTGTTTTTAGGAGGTATGCATGGTGATGAAATAAATGGAGTTGAAATCATTCGGAAATCGATCTCTGAAAAAATATTCAACCATCTTAATGCCGGTACAGTGGTTGCAATTCCACTTTTGAATATTTATGGGTTCATAAATTTTTCAAGAGATGTACCGGATGGAAAGGATGTGAACCGGAGTTTTCCCGGGACAGGTTCTGGATCTTTAGCATCCAGGATTGCAAAAATTGTTTCTAAAAAAATACTACCGCTTGTTGATTTCGGAATTGATTTTCATACCGGCGGTGAACAACATTGGAATTACCCACAGATTCGGTTTTCGTCAAAACATACAGAAGCGATGGCTCTTGCTATAAAATCCAATTTCAATTTGTTGGTTGAAAAGCCAATCGTAACGAGATCAATGCGCAAAGTGGCAAAGGATATGAATATCCCAATATTAGTTTATGAAGGTGGCGAATCTAACAAGTTAGATACATTCATTATTGAAAATGGAATTGCTTGTATCAGAGATATTTTGTTGGCACATCAAATGATTGATAAGAATTCCAATCCGGCCAAAATTAAAAGACTTTTTAAAAGAACATCATGGGAGAGAGCACACGAAGGCGGTATAGTTACGTATAAAAGAGAATCGGGAATATATATTACCAAAGGAGAATTGCTGGCGATCATTTCGGATCCTTTTGCACAAAGAGAGATACGAATGCACGCATCAAAAGATGCATTTATTATCAGCCATAATAATGCGCCGCTGGTCAATGTAGGAGATGGAATGTTTCATTTAGCATATGAAGAAGAAAAATATGCAGCGAGTTAAAATCACAAGTGTTTGCTTCTTGCTCTTTTATCTTTTTGCACAAACTAATTTGTGTTCGCAACAATATGTTTCAAAATCCGATGTAAAAAAAGCACTTAAAGAATTTGTAAATAATCCATTATTGAAATCAGCAAGTGTCAGTTTTGCAATTAAAGATTTGCGCAACGGAAAAATAATTACTTCATTTGATGAGAATCGTGCATTGGTTCCTGCTTCATCACAAAAAATTATAACCAGTGCTTTAATCCTAAATGAATTAACAGATAGCTTTAAATTTCAAACACCATTTTTTTTGAAAGGCGAATACTTGTCCGATGGAAGTTTATATGGAAATCTTGAAATAATAGGGAAGGGTGATCCAAGTTTTGCTTCTGAATATTTTACTGATATTCCAAAAGTTCAGGGTATAGCAGATACACTCATTTCCATATTTAAAAAAAGAGGGCTTTCGAAGATAAAAGGAAGGATCATTGTCAATGAGCAATTCATAACTGATATTCCGGAAAACAAGGAATGGTTGTGGTATGATCTTGGCAATTATTACGGTGCAGGGTGTTTTGGATTAAACTATGCAGAAAATCAAGCCATCATCAGCCTTGCAGCAGCGAAGGAAGAAAATGGCATTTGCAATATTTTCAGAGTGCAACCCAGTCAATTGATGTCCTTGTATACTTCAAAAGTTATTGGTAAAATCGAACCGATTGAAAAGGATGTGTATGTTTTGGGTAATTCACAAAGTTGCAGACAGGAGATTTGGGGAGAAATGAAATGTTGCAATGATGATACTTTAATGATTCGTTCCGCTTTAGTTAAACCTTCTGAAGTATTCGTATATCTTTTAAAAGAAGCGTTGGCAAAAAAAGGAATTGAAATAGAAGAAATGAATATTTCGCCAAAAGAATCAGGAGAATTGATTTATACATCTTCATCACCTGCACTAAAGGAATTGGTGCAAAGAGCATTAGCCAGAAGTGTCAATTTATATTGTGAAAGTTTTTTACACCAGTTGGGATATCAATGGAATGGTACATCAAACAGGCAACTGGCTTTACTTAAGATGAATCAGTTGCTTATTGAAGTAATTCCGAATGATGAAAGTATCATAATGGAAGATGGAAGTGGACTCTCACCAAAAAACATGATCAGTTCATTAGCCTTTGTTAAGTTTCTGGAATGGATTGATAAGAATGATTCCTTAAATTATTTTTGGCAATTGCTTCCTGATAATTCAAATCAAGGAGCTCTATCGAAATGGCTGAGAATAAAAGAGAAGGATGCTATTGGTTTAAGATTAAAAAGTGGAACTATGGAAAGAGTCAGAAGTTATAGTGGTTACCTTGTTCACGATGATAAACCCATTTATGCATTGAGTTTGATGGTTAATCATTATACTTGCAAAGGAGAAGAGATGAATAAGTTGATTGCCCAGTTTTTTAATAAAATGTTGAATTCTAATTAATCAAAATGCACTGGAAATTTTCTATAATAATCAGCCTGATATGCTTAGTTTGTTGCAAGGAAAAATCAAGCATACCCCTGGATCAGATTCAAAAAACTAAGGAAGACTCTATTCGTTCAGACATTGAATTAATCGAAGATGGAAGAGATCGTACAATCTGGCAAAAGCCATATGAAGTCATTCATCTATTGGGTACACTTGAAAATAAAACCATTGCAGATATTGGAGCAGGTAGTGGATTTTTTGCATTTCGTTTTGTGCACG
>JAYVIT010000085.1:0-7963 GCA_043769965.1 Saprospiraceae bacterium | reverse complement strand
GGTGCTTGAAGTCTATCAACAAGGCATATTCGTTTGGTCCTGTACAATGTTGGGGATGTGCAAGGACATCATAGATTTTACAGTCTTCAATATTTGTATGGCAGCAAGGCTTTTCAATGAATTTTATGACTCTGATTGTAGTATCTTTTTGATCGATCAATTGAATTTTATAACTGGTCTTGCAGTCTGCAAATAATGATCCGATAGTAACAGGTATTTGATTGTAACCGAAAGTGCTATACAATTTACCATTGATAAGCACATTAAACGAATCTGAAACATCTTTATAATGGAAATTGAATTTGACATTGAAGGTAGAATCCGGCTCGCAATCCGTTCTGGTCATTACTACTTCATAAATTTTTAAATTAGAAGCATCGCAACAAACTTTTCCCAGATCAGCTGTAATATGACAATCATGTTTTATGCAATCTTCCACGCCAAATTCATAATTAGTATTGCAGTCTCCAAGAAATGGTCCAAGCTTAATTGGTAGCTGTCCATATCTGAATTCTCCATAATCATGTCCATTGCCACGAACGCGGAAACATTCAGATACGCCTGTGTATTTGAAGTTTAAATAGACAAAGAATTGTCTGTCGCTATTGCAATCCGTTTTAACCAGTTTTAAATCTGATAATTTACAATCTCCTCCTCCTCCACAACACACGGTACCTAAATTCTTTTCAATGGCACAGCGTTCATTTTTACAATCCTGAATTAGAAATTCATAATTGGTGTGGCAATCACCTTTGAATGGACCAAGTTTTACGGGTAAGTTAGTATATTTAAATTCACCATAATCATTGCCATTTCCTTTTATTCTGAAACAATCAGAAGTATTGACTGATTTGAATTTAAAGTAAACATAAAACTCACCATTAGCATCACAATCTGTACGATCAGTGACTAGATCATATAATTTGCAATCCATAGATGGTTCACAACAAACTTTATCCATTTCTATTTTTGCAAAACAAGCATCTGGTTTTTCACAATCATAAACTGCAAACATGCGGTTTGTGATACAGTCTCCTTTTAATGGTCCGATTTTAATCGGTAATGAGGCATAATCAAATACGCCATAAGTGTCGTCATTGATTTTTAATTTGAAACAATGCGAAGTATTTACATGATTAAAATTTAGATATACAAAGAAATTACCTTCATGTGTACAGTCCGTTTTTGCAAGACGCAAATCGTCAATTTTACAATCTCCTCCTGGCGGACAGCAAACTTTGCCAATGGATTTTTCGAGGCGGCAATCAGGTTTGTCACAATCTTTTATTAAGAAAACATATTCTGTGTTGCAGTCGCCATTAAAAGGACCTATCTTAATAGGTAAGTCAATATATTTAAATGGTCCAAAACTATGTCCGGCGACAAAAACATTAAAACAATCAGAAGTATTTTTACTTAAAAAGTTTATAGTTACATTGAATTGATTGTCTGTATTGCAATCTTCTTTTTTGATTTCCAACTCTGAAAGAAGACAATCACCTGGAGGTGGGCAGCAAACTTTTCCAATAAATTTATCTATTGCACAATGTTCATCCAGGCAATCTTTTATTATTAGTTTATATTCAGTGTGGCAATCGCCAGGGAATGGACCGAGTTCAATTGGCAGGTCGGAATATTTATACTCCGCATAGAGGTCATTGTTTATAAATACTTTAAAACAATCAGAAGTATTGATATGCTTAAAGTCAACATGCAAATAAAATTGATTATCAACATTGCAATCTGATTTTTCAACAACTAAATCCGTTAATTTACAATCTGCGGACGGAGGGCAACAAACTACCCCGATGAATTTCTCCAATGCGCAATGTTCATCCTTACAATCTTTAATCAAAATGCGATATTCAGTACGACAATCTCCATTAAATGGACCAAGTTCAAGTGGCAGGTCGGCATATTTATACTCTGCATAGAGATCATTATTTATAAATACTTTAAAACAATCAGAAGTATTGATATGCTTAAAGTCAACATGCAAATAAAACTGATTATCAGCATTGCAATCTGATTTTTCAACAATTAAATCACCAAGTTTGCATGGCTGATTACTGCCGCAGCAGATAGGTCCCCAAAGAGTATCTTCAGCACAATGCGTATTTTTTTCATCAAAAATCAGAAACTTATATTTTGTTATGCAATCGCCTGGAAAAGGTCCTACTTTATAAGCTGTGCTGCCATATTTGAATTTGCCAAAGAGACTGTCATTGACTCTGATATAAAAGCTATCCGATACATTTTCAGCTTTGAAACTGACAATCGCAAAAAACTTATCATTATTATCACAATCCGTTTTTTCTATTTTAATGTTTGAAATTTTGCAATCATGTGAACAACAGACTCTGTCCATTTCAATTTTTGCAAAACATGCATCTGGTTTTTCACAATCGTAAACTGCAAAAATTCTATCCGTTAAACAATCACCTTTCAAGGGACCAATTTTTATTGGCAGAGAAGTATAATCATATTGACCATAAAAATGATCATTGATTTTTAATTTGAAGCAAGTAGATGTATTCTCATAATTGAAATCAAGGAGAACATAAAAATTATCATCTGTATCGCATACCGTTTTTTCAAGTTTTAGATCGGAAATTTTACAAGAAGGTGTGAAGCAACAAACAGTGCCTATTTTTTTAGAAATGAAGCAATGATTATTATCGCAATCGATAACTTCGAATTCATATTCAGTATGGCAATCTCCAATAAGCCCATCGATAACTATTGGAAGTTTTGAATACAGAAACGGGCCATAGTTTTTGCCGTTGCCAGAGACGGTAAAACAATTGCTGACTTCCTGATATTTAAAATTTATTTTGACGTAAAATTTCTCTCCGTTACAAGCTGATTTTTGAACAGTCAAATCCCAAAGCGAGCAATCTGCAGATAGGGAGTTTATTCCGTTAAAACCAAGAAAAAAGAGAAAACCGAATAGTAAATGTTTGATATTCATATGATTTAAATTGATATTGGGTCGATAAAGGTAATTAATTCAACTCATTACGCTCTTTGTATGGGTATGGTTGCTTGTTTATTGAAACAAATTGAGGAATTTGTCATGCTTAGTAATAAGTCTAAGTATTAAAATTTAACTAATACATAGAAGTGTAGCTCTCTTGAAGATAAAAAAACGTATTTAAAGTTTGGTTATTAAGTAAGCTTAGTTATATTTGCTCGTTGAAAAGACTTTTGTAAAGAAGCAAAACTCAAGATTTTTGAAAGAGACGAAGCAAAGCTCATCTTGAATCTTATTTTGTATAAATAACTGAATTTCAGTTGTTTAGTTTATTGTATTCATTTGCAATGAAGCTGAATAAGGTAGATTAATCCTTTGTGTATGGAGTAGTTTAACACCTTTAATTCTCTCTCTCCAAGATCTGGAATGGATGCTTTGAAGCATAAAAACTTAAAGTAAATTATGATTTTTTTAATCCGAATAACCATTTCATGAAACGTAACTCGCACCTTAGCATTTTCTTCATTATGGCCACGATGGTCTCATTGAAGATTTTTAGTCAATCCTGCGCATTCGCACCTTTTCCTCCACAAGGGTCGACTTTAAATAGTTCTTGTCTGGCGGCATTAAGTTTGGAATGTCCTGAAATGACATTTCCAGATTGTGGCTGTGTACCAGATCCGAATTCGCCTCCTGCTATTATATCAGGTCAATTTGACCTTCAATTTAAAGCATTCCCTCCTGGAGGAACACATCTGGATACAACCCTAATCCTATTTGGCAATGTTCCATTGGCAGGTTGTGCTGATGTAGAAATACATATGACCGCGATTGGGGATCTTAGTTCTATTCCATTTGAGTATTTGGTATTAGTTGACGAAAATGATAATGTAATTTGTAAGGTTGGTGGAGAAGATTGTCAATTGGTTGAGAGCTTTTGTACCATGAGTTTTTGTGAATTCAATTTGCAAGCTACTGGCGGTCTTCGTTGGAAAATCCTGCCCAATTCTTTAATTACCAATGGTTCAGCATTTCCTTTTTGCCCAGAAAACTGGGTAAACGTAGAATTGAAAATACCAACTTCAAATATTAAAGCCATAAACGATATGAATATCGATTGTGGCAGTAATGTGAGTTTACCAATAGGTGAGTATAAAATCCTTTGGACAAGTTTTAATAAATACACTTGTGAAGAAATGCATGCTACACAGGAAATCTCTGTACGGGATTTAACACCTCCGGTAATAATGGGTTGTCCAGCAAAAGGAGTTGTAATCAACCTTGGACCTGGTGAATGTGAAGCTAGTTGGGACGCACCACCATTTATGGCAATGGACGATTGTCCGGGTACTTCTTTCTTTGGTGCAGAACAAATTTCTCCGGGATGCCAATCAGCAGTTAATATCATTTGGAACCCTGGCTTTTTCGGAGGTATGCAGTTTGATGTTCAAAATACTGGAACATCAGCCTTAGTGATTCATGGATTTAATGTGGCCTGGCGAAATCAAGATACTGCTGCATTGTACTATCATACATTGCCTGGTAGTCACTTACCTGATCGTTTTAATCCTGCAGCATGGACATTATGTCCAGGAAGATTTTTTGTCTCTAATGCTAATGGTACTGCATTTCCCGCTCCAGCTAGACAATATATAGATTTGAGAACGGTGAGTGTGAGTACAAGTGCTTCTTGTGGAGGAAAAATAGTTAGAGACACCGTAAGGATTGGTTGTCCCCTAATATCTCCTGGTAATATTCAAGGTTTGTACTTCCATGGCCGCAGAGGTATTGGTGGTGCCTATTGGAGTTCGAATGGTTGTACTGCTGCTGGACTACCTTGGGGTGATGCGAATCTGAAAATATTGAAAACCCCACCGGCTTCTATGGTTTTTGGTACCGGCTTTTTTGGTGCAGGTGGAGGTATTGCTATTGGAGGAAATCAACAATTTGTTGGTAATGTCAGATACAGTTTACCAAATAATATTATTCAAGTAATTCAAACATGTGGTCAACCTTATGGACCAGGTTGTTATTTTCCAGTTGGGTGTCAAACACTTTGCTATATGGCAACAGATGCTGCTGGAAATGTAGCTACCTGTGAGTTTCAGGTTTGCGTAAATGCCTTTCCAAATCCAGTCACATTTTTAGCCTGTCATGATGAAGTGCAAATAAGTCTGGATGAAAATTGTTTTGCTACAATTAGTGCAGACGAAATGTTGGCAGGTGGACCTTATAAATGCTTTAATGATTATAGAGTTGAGATCAGAGATTGGATTACAAATATCCTTATTGATAGACAACCGAATGTACCTGGTGTTCAAGTAGGTATTCAGGATATAGGGAAAGAATTAAAAGTTACAGTCAGGGATTCAGTTACAGGTAATAGTTGCTGGGGACATGTTGTCGTAGAAGATAAAATTGCACCACGTTTGACTTGTGCAAGAGATACTTGTGTGCCTTGTTATTCACCAATAGAACCATTATACACTGGTACTCCTATTGTTGCTGAAAATTGCGGTAGTTATAGTTTGTCTTTCAGCGATAAGGTAAATTATTTGGGTTGTCCATTTGGTTTTGACAGAATTATCACTAGAACTTGGTCAGCTATTGATCCTTCTAATAACAAATCAAGTTGTATTCAGAATATTTCTGTTGCGTTAGGAAAACTTTCAGATGTTGGTGTTCCTCAAGACTATGATAACATATCTAATCCGATGTTGAATTGTGATGAAAAGATAAATACTGTAAAGGATTTTACACCTCATTATCTGGCATTCCCATATTGCGTAGATGGATACTTATTGGATTCCGCGCATTGGTTTGCAACAGGTGGATTTCTGCCAAGTCCAGCTGGAGATTTAGCTGGTGAACGTTTGCCCAGAATTCTTGGATGGAATGCTTTGGATACGGGTTTATATATAGGACATCCAAGTCCATGGCCGATTTATTATCCTGCTCACCCAAGTTGGAGAATTAATAATCCGGTTTGTTGGGGTCCAGATGAAATTATTATGTGGCAAGGCACAGGTTATCCAGGAGGATCTGAATGCAGAAATCTTGGAGTAAACTTCCAGGATATTATAATCGATTTGGCTAAACCAAATTGTGATGCTGGACCAGTGGGTTGTTTCAAAGTATTAAGACAGTGGACTGTAATAGACTGGTGTACCAGTCTACTCGGAGGTACCAATCAGATTATAAAAGTTGCTGATGCAGAAGGTCCTCAGGTTTTATATCCTGATACTATAGTTGTAAATATGGAGCCATTTACTTGTTTCGGAAGATGGGAAGTCCCTGCACCATGGCTACTTGATAATTGTAGTAATGAGTTGCATTATTCAGTCGAAATAGAAAATGGAACTGTACTTGGCAATGAGACTGCTGGTTTTATCGTGATAGGAATTGAACAAGGTATATGGAATGGTTATATCATTGCTGAAGATTGTTGTGGGAATATTACTCAAAAAAGAATTGCAATAAATTCACAGGATAATGTTCCTCCTACTGCGGTCTGTGATCAAAGAACAGTAGTGAGTATCACAGGTAATCAATCCCCAGGAGATAATTATGCTAAAGTATTTGCCAAAGACCTCGACCAGGGAAGTTTCGACAATTGCTCTCCACATGTATTTTTCAAAGCAATCCGTATGGAGCAATTGAGAGGTACCAATAACGGAAGCAATGCATCACAACCTGATAATGGTACGAATTGCACAGCGGTAAACGGAGATGATAATTCAATCCTTGATGGAAATCAAATCTATTTTGACGATTATATCAATTTCTGTTGTAATGATGTTGGAAAAACATTGATGGTTGTACTTCGAGTTTACGACAGGGATCCTGGCAAAGGGCCTGTTACCCCAAGCCGTATGAACCCAGGTGGAAATTTATTCAATAGGTATAGTGACTGCATGGTTGAAGTAGAAGTGCAGGATAAAACTTTACCTACTGTAGTACCTCCACCAAATATTGTTGTTAGTTGCTGGTTCTGGTTCGATGTAGAAGCATTAGATAATCCAAATGATGCGACATTTGGTAGAGTTGTCAATAGCCTTAGTCAAAGAAAAAAAGTAGTTACCAATGATTTGGTCTGCTATGAATATTGCATAAGAAATGATATCACCGGATATCCTGGATTTGTACCTGGTGCTCCACCTTCAAATCCACCAGCTTGGAACAGAGCATGTGATTATTACAGAGTCTTATTTGATACTGCACATGAAGATCGCAAATACGAATTAGTTTGGGGATTTGACGGGACTGTACTTGGCGCATGTGGTACTAATTTTAGTATTTCAGTAAATGATAACAGAGAATGTGGTCAAGGACAGTTAACACGTACTATAGTAGCACGTGGGCCTAATGGAGTTAGTGTCACTGGAACACAAACTATCTGGGTTGTCGATTGTGATCCATTTTATATAAATCGTACTGATAATTGTGATCAAAATGACGATATCACCTGGCCAGGAAATTGTACAGGTCAAGCTACAACTATTGATGGTTGCGGAGCTGACATTAGCCCGGATAATCCTTTACTAGGACGTCCGGTTATAGAAAATCACGCAGATGATCTCTGTGCTTTGATCAGCATTGAATATTATGATGAAATCTTTACAATCGAACCCGATGCTTGCTTTAAAGTATTAAGACATTGGGTAGTTATTGATTGGTGTCAATATGATCCAAATCTTGATCCTATTAGAGGAAGATGGGAGTATTTGCAAATTATCAAAGTTCATGATAATGATAAACCAGTAATTACCATTTCCTTTGGAGATTGCGAACCTGCAGTTAAAAATCCTTTAGATAATATTTGCTATGGTCATATCACTATAAATGTTGATGCTACAGATAATTGTAGTCCTCTGGACTGGTTGTTTTATGATTATAAAATAGATCTCTATAATGATGGAAAAGGAATCCATTCGGGGTATGATTATGCAGTAGGTCCTTTAACTAGAAAAGATTATGCACAAGGTAGGA